>NZ_DKHD01000042.1:0-44122 GCF_002453565.1 Pseudomonas sp. UBA6753
GCGGGCTTGCCCGCTCCTACAGGTACGGCGCTGGATTTGGAAAATGCGAGGTCCCTGTGGGAGCGGGCATGCCCGCGAAGGGCCGCAAAGCGGCCCCAATCAAGCCGACAAACATGGTTCACGACGCCTTGCGTGTCTTCTTCGCCGGCTTCTTGCCACCGAGGCTGCGCTTGAGCAGTTCGGTGAGGTCGAGGATGTCGGCGCTTTTCCCTGCTTCCGTCGCCTCGCCCTTCTCCACGGTCTCGATCTTGCCCTTGCTGGCCTTCTCTTCCACCAGGTCCAGGATGGTCTGGCGGAAGGCATCGTGGTAATCCGCGGGCTTCCAGGGCCCGCTCATGTCTTCCACCAACCGCTTGGCCATGTCCAGTTCGCGCTTGTCCACCTTGGCCTCGGTGACGCTGCTGTCCAGTTCCAGCGTTTCCAGCCCGCGCACTTCTTCGGGCCAGCGCAGGGTGATCATCACCAGCGCATCATCCAGCGGGCGCAACAGCGCCAGGTGCTGTCGGGTGTGCAGCACCACCGTGGCCAGCGCCACCTTGCCGGTTTTTGCCAGGGTCTCGCGCAGCAAGGCGTACACCTTGCCGCCACGGCGGTCGGGGGTAAGGTAGTACGGCGTGTCGAAGTGCTGCAGCGGGATCTCGCCAGCCTCCACGAAGGAAAAGATATCGATCGTCTGGGTCGCCTCGGGCCGGGCCTTGCGGATTTCCTCCTCGCTGATCACCACGTAGCGGCCCTTCTCGAACTCGACGCCCTTGACGATGTTGTCCTTGTCGATTTCCTTGCCGGTAACCTTGTTCACCCGCTTGTAGCCGACCGGTTCCATGCTGCGCTTGTCGAGCCAGTCGAAATCGACCCGCTCGGTGCGCACCGCGGTGTTGAGGGCCACGGGGATGTGCACGAGGCCGAAACTGATGGCGCCTTTCCAGATTGCCCTAGCCATGGAGGTGCTCCCAGGTTGCCTGCCAATACCTGAATCGACTGCAACGGGCGGCGAAGGTTTAGCCGCCCCGCCTTACGGCAGCGGGTTGCCGCCGGTCACGCCGAACACCTCGCCGGTGATGTAGCTGGACTCCTGGCTGGCCAGCAACACATACACCGGCGCACATTCGGCGGGCTGCCCCGGTCGCTTCATCGGTGTATGCGCGCCGAAGTCGGGGATTTTCTCCGGTGGTTGGCCGCCGCTGGGCTGCAGTACGGTCCAGATGGGGCCAGGGGCCACGGCGTTGACCCGGATACCGCGCTCGATCACCTGCTTGGCCAAGGCCTTGGTGAAGGCAACGATCGCGGCCTTGGTGGTGGCATAGTCGAGCAAGGTGGCCGAAGGCTGGTAGGACTGGATCGAGGCGGTGTTGATGATGGTCGCCCCCGCCGGCATCAGCGGCACGGCCGCCTGGCACAGCCAGAACAGCGCGTAGACGTTGGTTTTCAGGGTGTGGTCGAACTGCTCGTGGCTGACCTGGCTGATGTCCTTGCGCGCCTCCTGCTTGCCGGCGACGTTGACCAGGATGTCCAGGCCGCCGAGCTGCTCGTGGGCCTGGTCGACCAGTTCCTTGCAGAACTGCTCGTCCTTCAGGTCACCGGCAAGGGCCACCACCTTGCGGCCTTCGGCTTCGATCAGCTTGATGACTTCGCGGGCATCGGGTTGTTCGATGGGCAGGTAATTGAGGGCAATGTCGGCACCTTCGCGGGCGAAGGCAATGGCCACGGCCCTGCCGATGCCCGAGTCCGCGCCGGTGATCAGCGCCTTGCGCCCCGCCAGGCGGCCAAAGCCCTTGTAGGTGGTTTCGCCGTGGTCTGGTTCGGGCTGCATGTTGGCGTCCAGCCCTGGTGCTGGCTGGCCTTGGGCCGGGAATGGAGGGTGCGGGTACTGGGTCAGCGGGTTCTGCATGCTGAACTGGTCGTGCGGTTTGCTGGGCATGGGGGCCACTCCTCTGGTGAAACCGGTGTTGGCCCATTCGCGGGCTTGCCCGCTCCCACAGGTATTGAAACTGGTGGTAGTCCTGTGGGAGCGGGCAAGCCCGCGAAGGCCGTTCTACCGATTTCGAGGTAAACCGCCATCGATGGTTTTTTCCAACTGGCCCAAACACTGACCAGCGGTCGATACGTCACTCAAAGTGACTAGTTCCGTACCTCAGCTGCGTCGACATCCGGTGCATCTGGTGCGTCTGGAGCATCTGGCGCGTCGTCCACATCCGCCCTTGCAGCGTCTCTGGCTGCATTGGCAGCGACTTTGGCTTCGTCCCTGGCGGCATCTGCTGTAGCCCTGGCAGCATCTCTGGCGGCATCAGCTTCGTCTCTGGCTGCGTCGCGGGCAGCATCTGCCGCGGCCCTGGCAGCGTCTCTGGCTTCATCTGCGCCGGCTACGCCAGCAGCTTTTGCGGCGTCGCGGGCTGCATCCGCCTCGGCTCTGGCAGCGTCTCTGGCGGCATCTGCAGTAGCTTTTGCCGCATCCCGGGCGGCATCTGCCTCAGCCCTTGCAGCGTCTCTGGCTGCATCAGCATCGTCTCGTGCTGCGTCCCTGGCGGCATCTGCCGCATCGTTGTCGTTGTCGTTGTCATGCGCATCGCCTGGGCCTCTGCCGGCCATGCCACCATGGTCACCATCGCCGGCCCCCGGGCCACCATGGCCGCCATGACCGCCACCGCCATCACCACCGTGACCACTGCCTCCGCCACCGCTGCCACCACCGTGACCGCCACCGCCTCCAGAGCCACCGCCGCCACTACCGTGACCGCCGCCGCCTCCAGAACCACCGCTCCCACCACCGTGACCGCCGCCACCTCCAGAGCCACCGCCACCGCCGCTGCCGCCGTGGCCACCACCACCGCCGCCGCTGCCACCGTCTTTGGCATACACGCTGGAGAAACTACCGATGTAGTCGGGCACCAGGACGGTCGAGGCCGACAGGACGCCACCTATTGCCAATGCCAACAAACATTTCTTGAGCAACATGATGCACCTCCGCTTGGAGTTGCGTCGTCATCTCCGTATCGAACGCAATGACCAATGAGTTCGCAACCGCCCATGGAGCGGACAGCCAACCGGCGCGGCCATAGATCTGCAGTGTCAGCGAGCAGCTTCGGTTTCGCACGATCCTTCAGAGCCAGTCAGCATCTTTGCGTGGGAAATATTCCCACATATTAAGACTAGTACTGTCTGCCTGAGTTCAAAGGACCGAATATCAGGCCAAGGTACGTTCCAAGACTGTTGGGGCCGCTTTGCGGCCCTTCGCGGGCGTGCCCGCTCCCACAGGAACCGCGCATATCCTGAGCATGGCACCAAACCTGTGGGAGCGGGCAAGTCGGGACGCCGAACCGCCGCGAAGGGCTGCAAAGCAGCCCCAATCAAGCTAGCAGTCACGCCTGGCTGAACAGCACCTGCCTGAAAGCCTCAGCAGCCAGGTGAACCTGCACCGCCCAGTCCTGCGCCGCGTCACTGCCAGCATCATCGGAAATATATTTCAGGCACACGAACGGGATGCCTTCGCCGCGTGCGATCAGCGCCAGCACGTAGGCTTCCATGTCGACCACGTCATAAGGTGCATCGCCATGGTTGATCTCGAAGCTGTCACCACTGCCGCAAGTCTCCAGGGCCAGGCCGGGGATCTGCGCCCCATGCTCCAGCACCACCGGGATGTCCGACAGAGGTGTCTGGTAGCGGGCGAAGCCCAGCGGGGTCACATCCATGTCGCGCTGCACGAAGCGGGTACAGCACACCACCTCGCCCTTGCCATGGCGCTGGCTGCCGGCCGAGCCGAGGTTGACGATCAGCCTGGGCCGGCGCGCGGCAATGGCCTTGGTCAGGGCGATGGCAGCATTGACCTTGCCGATGCCGGTGAACACGGTGTTGACGTAAGCGAATACATCGCCGGCCTCGGCTTCGAGGGCAAAGACAAACAACGTGTCGTCCAGGGAAATGTCGGGGAATTGCTTGATCAGCATCATGGCGCAGGTGGTTCCGAGTGGCTGCGAAAGGCGCGGCCATTTTCGGCAAACCCCGGCTAATTGCAAGCCCCGGCGGCCACCACGGCCCGTAACGCCTGCGCCCTGCCCAGGCCGGCAGCGCTGGCCTGAGCCAGGCATTGCAGTTGCTGATCGGCATGGGTGCCGTCGCGCAGCAGGCGCTGTGCATGGTGAAAGGCACGCTCGGCGTCTGCGGTGTCGATCGGCAACTGCTCCTGCAGCTGGGCCAACCAACCTTCGGCCGTGACCGGCTGTTGCTCATGCAGGCCAATGAACTCGCCCTGGCGCCCATGACGCATGGCGCGCCAGTAGTTTTCCTGGGTGATCCAGCGCTGTTCGCGGTTGCAGGCCGCCGGGTCATGCCGGTACACGATGCTGTGCTCCACCAGGTGACGAAACAGCGCAGCGATGCACAGCGCGTCCTCCAGCCGCGGGCAGCCATCGCAGATGCGCAGCTCGACCGTCGGGAAGCGCCGCGAAGGCCGGATCGCCCACCAGAAGTCGCCATCCGCGGCCAGCGATCCTGTGCGTTGCAGCAATGCGCGGTAGCGCTCGTACGCGGCCCAGTCCGGCAACGGCTCCGGCAAGCCCATGTGCGGCCACTCCCCGCAAATCACCCGACGGTAGCTCATGTAGCCGGTGCACTGGCCTGCCCACAGCGGGGATGACGCACTCAGCACCAGCAACAAGGGCAACCAGCCCAGTACGCGGTTAATCAATTGCATGCGGTCGCAACCTGGCGGTACGCCCACGTGTACATGCAGGCCGTTGAGCAGGCTGCGCCGCGCCACATGCCGGTAGTCGGCGAACAGTTGCTGGTAGTGCGCCGGGGTAGCAGGTTTCTGCCGCAGCCAGGCGGCATTGGGGTGGCTCGCCGCACCGTACAGGCCCATGCCCTCTTCGGCCAGCGCTGTGTTCAGCTGCTGGCGGCTGTGCTGGAAGAACTCGCGTGCCTCGAACAGGTTGGTGAACACCGGCGAGGCCACCTCGATCTGGCTGCGGAACATTTCCTGGGCAAAATGCTGGCCCAGCACCTTGCGACAACGCCCGACCACGGCTGGCGAAGGTGTGGCTGGCACCTGCCCTGTGTCCAGGTTCACCAGCAGGTATTCTTCCTCGATGCCGAACGTGCAGGGTCGGGCCATGCTGCCTCAGCTGTTGCGGGTAACTGTGAGCACCACCGCAGCGATGCGCTCGACCTGCTCGTAACCGGGTTCGTTCAGTTGCTCGCCGAACACGTCCGGGTCGATTTCCCGATACACCCAGGACCATTCCGGGCCTGCCAGGCGCAGGCGAATGGCTTCGAGCAAGGCGTCCCGGCCTTCGACGATCGCCACGCCGGTATACAACAGTAGCGAGCCCCCCGAGCCGAGCCGCTCGCAGGCTTGTTCGACGATTCGCAGCGAAAGCTGCGCGCCGAGCGAACCGCCGCCATGCCGATAGGTACGTTCGCTGGCATCGAGCATGTACGGCGGGTTGGCAACGATAAGGTCGAACAGCCCGGTAATACCGCCGAGCAGGTCACTTGGCTCCACGGACACATTGCTGACGCCCGCCAATGCCGCGTTGATCGCGGTGTAACGCAATGCGAGCGGGTTGATATCCACGGCGCTGACCTGGGCATTGGGAGCCGCCCGGGCAATCAGCAAGGCGCCGACACCCGTGCCGCAACCGATATCCACGGCATGCTCGACACGCTTCGGCGTGCGTTGCAGGTGATCATGGATGACCTGGGCGAAACGGTAACTGTCGGGGCCGAAAAACACCGCGTCGGATTGTTGGGTGGGGTACGCAGAGTGCACCAGCAGCAGGTCGTCGAGCGTGGACCAGCGCACCCTGCTGATCAGCAAATCACCGTGCTCCTCGAGTACCTGGGCCTGCCGCATCTGGTCCAGCTCATCGGCAGAAACCAGTGACGATCGGAACGGACGGTTCCAGCCGAACACATCGCGCACTGTCCTGGCCTGCCCGGCTTCCGGGCGCGCATTCACGCGAGCATGGGTTGCCGGGGTGACGCAGGTGAAGCGGTAGCCGTCGGCGCGCAGGCGCCTGCCCAATTGCAGCATTGCCTGGTCAGCCTGGATCTGTTGCGGATCGAGCAGCATCAGCGGGTCATCTCCTGAACAAGGCCGGTAGCACGCATGTAGCGCCGAGTGGCCAGCAAGCCTTCCGGTGTTGCATGGCGGTTACCGGACATCGTGTCGATCAACGTCTCGATATCGGCGTCCGGGGCAGCAGTCGCAAGCGCATCATCCGATTGCACTTGCACCTCCCAGCTGCCAGGCAGCACGCGGCGCCCCCGGGATTGCCAGCCTGCCGCGATCCAGTCGTGCCATAGTTGTTTTTCATACGCCGTGAACACGCCACACATCGGTGCCGAGGGGCCGTCGATGAGCCCCCACCAGCGGCTGTTGGCGGGTGCTTCACCACGGCGGATCCAGCCCTGCGCCTGCAAGGCCTGCAGAAACGCGGGCATGGCGCCGGGTTCGGCCAGCCATTGGTTGACGGTACGCTTTTGCAGGCGGCAATGGTCGGAATGCATGAACTGGCCAAAATTGCGCTTGTGCTCCAGTGCCGACAGCAATTCGGATTCAAGATCGAAGCTGCTGATCAGGCTGGGTGTATCAAGCCCCAGGACGTTCAAGCGGTACCCACTGCGCACCCGCTGGTAGAACTGGCCAGCTTCGTCGGCCGGGCAGAGTTGGCGTAGCGCCTGGATGGACAGATGCGCATGCCCGCTGGCCGCGTTGTCGATGGTCACGTGAAGCTGGAAATAATGGCCATCGATGCCCAATTCCGACAATTCGTAGGTGGTGATCAGCAGATGCAACGGTGGTTGTTCATAGCCCAGGTTGTAGCCGATAACCTCGGGAAGAAAATCATCGCCGTGGCGCCCCAATGCCAACTGCAAGGCGCCTTGCAGATAACGCTGGTCGTCCAGTTCAGGCAAACCCAGGCAACCCAGCCGGCTCAACAGCCGTTGGTAGATCAGCACATGGTTGCAGCGCGGATCACCGCCGCCCAGTTCTTCCAGGTAGGTGCGAATCAGGCCGTGATAGCGCGGATCGCCCCACTGTCGCAAGGTACTGTGCAGCCATGCCCCGTCCACTGCCTTGGTGGGCGCCACTTGTTGCAGGAACCACAACGCCTGGGCGCGGTTGGCAAAATAGCGCCGCGGCGCGCCTTGGCGGCGTTGCTCGAGGTAACTGGCATAGGCCTCGGCCACCTGGTTTGCATGGCTAGCGCTCCAGGCTTCCAGCTGAGCAGGATCGGCAGGCAAGTCATCCGGCAAATGCTGCGCGCGTACCAATTGTTCGCTCAGCCACGCCGCGCTCGTGGTGTCGTGGGCCACGAGCAACTTGTTGTAACGCTCCTTCAGGCTTGGCCCATTTGCCGAAGCTGGTATCACCGCGGCGGTCTTGCGGGTCATTACCGTCATGCCGTAGTCCTTGTCCGCGTTTTATTGGCTGGGTTTCTGGCCAGGCATCGGCTCAGGGTCCGGCGCAGGTTGGGGAGCAGGTTTGTCGCCGGGTTGCTGCATCTGCAGCGAAGGTTTGCTCTGGTCGGCATCCTTTGCCGGGTGGTCGTTGTCCCGGTCGAAACAGCCACCCAGCAAGCCAAGCGTGCCCACCAGCGCTATCAGAGGGATCAATCGCATGGGGTTCTCCTCATGTGCAGAATCGCAGTGCCCGATCACCCGGGCACTGCGTAGCCTCACTTACGAACGGCCGCCCTTGCGGCCCGATTCGCTGGTACGGCCACCACCGGATTGCTGGCCGCCCTTGCGCCCAGCTTCGGAGGCTTTTTCGCGGTCATTGGCAAAGTTGCCCGGGTTCTTGTTGCCACCTTGGCTGCCCTGCTGGTTGCCGGTGCGGCTGTTCTCTTTGTTGGCCATGGTCTTAAACCTCGTATGACTTCGGAATGCACGGCATTACCTGCCGTACACCAGTTGGGAGTTCGGCCATTTCGGCGGATTCGGTTTAATGCGAAGCGTTCGGACCAACGGCATTAAATAAGCGGCATCAGCATATTTGGCGCGCCTGTCAGTCGCGCGATGTGGTTTCCAGGCGTGCCTGTCGCCTTCCCAGCAAACCTCCGGTCATCGCCCAGCCCAGGGCAATCAGCGTACCGATCAACATCGCCAGTTGCGGGTACTCGCCCATCACATCCAGCCCCCGCTTGACCCAGCCGCTGAGCGCGTCGCCGCCGCGGTAGACCACGGTGTCGATGAAGTTCTTGGCCTTGTACTTGTCCTCGGGGGGCAGCACGGTGAACAGCATCTCCCGCCCCGGCCGCACCAGCGCGTACTCACCGGCCCGGCGCACCACCATCACCACCGCGAACACGGCGAACACCGGGGCCAGTGCCAGCCACAGGAAGCCCGCAGCCATCACCAGCGGCACCGCCACCAGCAGCACGCCCACCCCCAGGCGGCGGGCCAGGCGCCCGGTGAGGAACACCTGGGTGAGGATGGCCAAGGCCTGTACCACGGTGTCGATCAGGCCGAACACCTGGGTTTGCCGGGTACGGTCGGTGAAGGTTTCGCTGACGATGCGCGCCTGTTCGAAATACAGGAAGGTGCTGACACTGGCGAGCAACACCACGAACAGGGCAATGCCCAGCAGGTAGGGCGAGCGCAGTACGGCAGTGGCACCGGCAAACGGATTGCCGCCCAGTGGCCGGGAACCTGCCCGCTCGGCTTGCGCCGGCAGTGGATGCCGCGTGCGCCAGCGTTGCAGGTACAACGTGGCGCCGATGCTGCCCAGCAGCAACGCTGCGGCCAACACCAGCAACCCGGCATGGCCCAGCGGCGCCACCAGCAGCGTGCCCAGGATGGGGCCACTGAGCCCACCCAGGCTGGCCCCGGCCGCGAGCAGGCCGAACAGGCGCTTGCCTTGCGCGGTGGAAAACAGGTCGGCGAGCACGCTCCAGGCCAGCGAGATGCTCAGCAGGTTGAACACCGACAACCAGATGTAGAAGGCCCGAGCCGTCCACGAAGCTTCCGGATTGCGGGCAAACAGCACGGCGAACAGCAGCAGGTTGCTGGCGAAGAAGCCGTAGGTCCAGGGCAGGATGTACCGGCGCTGCACCTTGGAGGCCAGACAGCCAAACAACGGCAGGCACGCCAGTGTGGCGATGAAGGTGCCGGTGAACAGCCATTGCAGGTTGTCCACGCCACCGGCAACGCCCATGGTTTCGCGCACCGGGCGCAGCATGAAATAGCCAGTGAACAACAGGTAGAACAGCAGCAAACCGGCGATCACCGCCGGCCCTTCGCCGGGCTGGATGTTCAGCCCCTGGTCCAGGCGACGCCGCCAGGCTGCCATGGTGTCAGGCAAACTGCTTGATCAGCGCCTGTTGCTGCGCCTGGGTCAGCAACGGCCCGTGCCCGGCCTTGAGCTGGTCAAGTTGGCGCTCGGGCCGGCTGGTCGCGGGGATGACCGTGGTCACCGCCGGGTGACTGATGGCGAACTTCAGAAACAGCTGCGCCCAGCTGCCGATACCTGCCTCTGCGGCCCAGCCGGGCAAGGCCTGGTCCTTCACCCGGGCGAACAGGCGGCCATCGTCGAATGCCCGGTTGATCAGCACGGCGACGCCCTTGTCCTGGCACAGCGGCAGCAGTTCGCGGGCGGCGTCGGGGGCATTGACCGAGTAGTTGATCTGGATGAAGTCCAGCGGTTCGCTGCGCACGATGCGGGCGACCTCGTCCTGGCCACTGTTCAGGTAATGGGTGATGCCGACATAGCGGGTCTTGCCCTGCTGCTTCAACTCGCGGGCATAGGGCAGTTGGGTCTGCCAGTCGCGCAGGTTGTGGATCTGCAGCAAGTCGACCTTGTCGGTGCGCAGGCTCTCGAGGCTGCCGGCCCATTGCGCTTCGGCGTCTGCCCGGCTGTCGGCGGCGATCTTGGTGGCGATGAAGCATTGCCGGTGCCAGCCGCCCTCTTCCAGCAGCTGGCCGAGAATGCTGTCGGCGCCGCCATAGTTGGGCGAGGTGTCGATGACCCGGCCACCGCCTTCGAAGAACGCCTTCAGTACAACTTTCAGCTGCTGGTACTGGGCCGAACCGGCTTGCACTTCGAAACTGCCGGAGGTACCGGCACCGATCACCGGCAGCGCTTCACCGGTGCTCGGCACGTTGCGGGTCAGCAAGCCCGCCGGGGCAGCGGCGTGCAACCAGGGGCTGGCGGCCAGCAAGCCCAAGGTAGCACCCGCACGTAGGACATCACGACGTGCGTACATGGAAAAGCTCCCGTCACGAAGCGGAAACTTTCAAGGCTAGCCGCTGTACCCCACTGCGCCCGGTGTTTCTGTATCTGGATATTTAGCGATCAGGCTTGCAGCAGCAGGCTCAGGTCGACACCCGTCTCGCTCATGGGCGGGCACCAGTAGTATCCACCGGTCAGTGGCCGGCTGAAGCGGTACAGGCCGTCGATGATGCCGTCCTCCAGGCCGCTCATGCGCCGCAGCTGCACCTCGAACGCATCGAAGCTGTGGCCCAGGGCCACGAACGCCAGGCCAGCGCCACGTTGGTCTGCCCAAGCCACCGAACGACGGACGATGAACGCTTCTGGTTCGAAGCTTTCCTGGGCCGTGCGCTTGACGTGGGCGGACTCGGGGGCATCGTCGAGCTCTTCGTTGTCGCTGAGGCGGCGGCCGATGATGTTGTCCTGGTCGGCCTGGGGCAGCGACTTGAAGTACTCCAGGTCGTGCTTCCACAACTGGAACGCGGCAAAGCTGGAGCCATCGGCGCCAATGGCCGCTTGCACGGCCTCTTCGTCCACCGGGTTTTCGGTGCCGTCCTCATAGCCGGTCAGGTCATGGCCGCCACGGTGCAGGAAGCCGTCGACGCTGTCGGCCAGGCGCAGGGCCGGTGCCAATGCCAGCTCCAGGGCCTGGGCCCGCAGCAGCAAGTCGCCGCGCTCGTTGCCGCGCAGCCACAGCCACAGGGCGTGTTGGGTGCTGGGGTTCTCCACTGCAGCATCCAGCTGCGGGAAGGCGCGCAAGCCAGGTACTTCACGGCCCAGGGCCTTGGCCAGCGGGGCGCCGACACCCAGGATCAGCTGTTCGCCATCGACCTGCGGCAGCAAGGCATCCAGGGCAGCAGGCAGGGCCTCTGGCGACTGCAGGGTGAAGAACAGGTGACGGGCGTGGGCCGGCACCGGGGTGGCAAGCAGACCTTGCTGGAACGGCATGACAGGCTAATCCTCGGTAAAAACCGGAATGCTACTGCGCCTGCAGGCCTACTGCAACGCGGCATACAGCCTCGCTGGCCGCTGCGCTTGGTAACAAACGGTTACCAAGGCTGGCGCTTTGCAATTAGCTATCAATCAGGGCCGACCTACACTCCTCGGGATCCTTCGCCCGAGAGACCGCCCATGACCGCCTCACCTTTGCTCTCCGCCTTTCTGCCGCTGGCCCTGGGCATCATCATGCTCGGCCTCGGGTTATCGCTGACCCTGGCCGACTTCGCCCGCGTGGTGAAATACCCCAAGCCGGTGGTGGTAGGCCTGGTTTGCCAGATCCTGCTGCTGCCGCTGGTGTGCTTCCTGATTGCCAACGGCTTTGGCCTGGAGTCGGCTCTGGCGGTGGGGTTGATGCTGCTGGCCGCCTCGCCTGGAGGCACCACGGCCAACCTTTTCAGCCACCTGGCCCATGGCGATGTGGCGTTGAATATCACCCTGACGGCGGTTAACTCGCTGATCGCGATCCTGACCATGCCACTGCTGGTGAACCTGTCGCTGAGCTGGTTCATGGCATCGGACCAGGCCATACCGCTGCAATTTGCCAAGGTGATGCAGGTGTTCGCCATCGTCCTGCTGCCGGTGGCGCTGGGCATGCTGGTTCGCCGCTTCGCACCCGCTTTCGCCGCGCGCATGGAGAAGCCGATGAAGCTGGTGGCCGCGTTGTTCCTGGCGTTCACCATCGTCCTGGCGCTGGCCAAGGACTGGCAGACCGTGGTTGCGTACGCGCCGGTGGTGGGCCTGGCCGCGCTGCTGTTCAACCTGCTGAGCCTTAGCGTGGGCTACTGGGTGCCGCGCCTGCTGAACATTCCCAAGCGCCAGGCGATTGCCATCGGCATGGAGATCGGCATCCACAACGGCACCTTGGCGATTGCCCTGGCATTGAGCCCTTCGCTGCTGAACAACGCCACCATGGCGGTGCCGGCGGCGCTGTACAGCCTGATCATGTTCTTCACCGCGGCGGCGTTTGGCTGGTGGGTGAGCCGCGGGCATGTGGCGGCGCAGCCCAAGGGTGAAACGGTGAATTGAGGCGAGTTCCCTGTGGGAGCGGGCGTGCCCGCGAACACCGGCAAAGCCGGTGCCATGCACCGCGCTGCCTGCTTCGCGGGCATGCCCGCTCCCACAGGTCAGGTGCCAGTCCCTGTCACAACTGGCTGCGCTTACGCCGCAACTGCTGTTTCAGCACCTTCAACGGCGGTGCATAGAAAAACCCGAACGACACACTCCCCGTGCGCCCCTTCACCGCGTGATGCAACCGGTGCGCGCGATGCAAACGCTTTAGGTAGCGGTTGACCGGCCGTGGCTTGCGTGGCCAATGCCGGTGAAAGAACCCGTCGTGGGCCACGACATACAGCACGCCGTACCCCGCCACGCCGCCACCCACCCACTGCAAGGGCGCAAAACCACCCTTGCCCAGGGCCACCAGCAGCGTGGCGATCAGCCCCAGGGCCACCAGGTACAGGTCATTGGTTTCGAGCATGCCCAGTTGCGGCTCATGGTGCGAGCGGTGCAGCCACCAGCCCCAGCCATGCATGATGTACTTGTGAGCCAGCGTGCCAACGCCCTCCATGGCCACCAGGGTGCCGAACAGCACGGCGAGATTGAACAGCATGGAACGGTCCGGGGGATGGCAAGGGAAGGCGCAAGGGTACCGATTGCCCGCATTTTTTTCCATGCAGGCGTGACCGGTAGCAGGCCCATTGCGGATGAAGCCATTGTCATGTTTTTGCCCTTGACCTGGCCTGCCACGGGGCGTAAGGTCCGCGGCGCAATTTTGCATCCCTGAACAGGAGACCTGCATTGGACAGTAGCCCCAGTCGCATGCGACAGGCCCACGTGGCGCGCTAGTCCGGCGGTGTCCTGCACTGTCTGGCCGGCCTGGCAAGACGGTGGTTTCTTGTAATCCCCCTCTTCTTCCTCCCTCCTTCGTGGTCCTGCGCATTTTCTGGTTTTTCAACCGCGCCAGCTGATGGCGTTCTTGCGGGCGTGTGCCCGTGGAAGAGGTTTGCTATGGATTGGAAAGTATTTCTGCTGCGTGTCAGCATCGCCCTGCTGCTGGGGGCGCTGATCGGCGCCGAACGTCAACTGCGCCAGCGCCTGACCGGGCTGCGCACCAATGCACTGGTCAGCACCGGTGCCTGCCTGTTCGTGCTGATGACCCAGGCGGTGCCGGGCATGGCGCCCACCGATGCGTCGCGTATCGCCGCGTACGTGGTATCGGGCATCGGTTTTCTTGGTGGCGGCGTGATCATGCGCGACGGGTTCAACGTACGCGGCCTGAACACCGCCGCCACGCTGTGGTGCACGGCCGCGGTCGGCGTGCTGTGCAGCCTCGGGCTGCTGCTGGAAGCGACGCTGGGTAGCCTGGTGGTGCTGTGTGCCAATATCCTGTTGCGTGACATTGCCCAGCGCCTGGACCGCCAGGAAGTGGTGCCGGCCAGCGAGGTGGAACAGCACTTCGAGGTGCGCATCGTCTGCCGCGCCGAGGACGAGATCCAGGTCCGCAGCCTGATGTTGCACAGCCTGGGTGACCCGCAGCTGCGCCTGCAGTCACTGCACAGCGAAGACCTGGCGAACCCCGCACGCCTGGAAGTTCGCGCCGAACTGCTCGGCACCGCGCAGGCACCAGCGCAACTGGAACGGTTGGTCAGCCGGGTCAGCCTGGAGAAAGGTGTAAGCTCGGTGCGCTGGCAATTGCAGCCGCAGGTGCTGGCGGCAGACTAGAACGAAAGGACTTTTTCATGCGCATTCGCCCTACCCTCGAGCAAGACATTCAATGGCTGCCGGGCGTCGAACGCTCGGCTGCCCAGGCCTTTGCCGCCCGGCCGGCGCTGGCATGGCTGGCGCAAGGAGATGTGATGGACTGCGGCACCCATCAGGCATTTGTCGAAGCTGGCGGGAGCTGGGTGGCCGAGGGGCCGGATGGGCGCATTCTGGGGTTTGCATGTGCCCGGTTCGAGGATCAGGCGCTGCATCTTCATGAAGTTTCGGTGCGTCGGGAGGCCCAGGGGCAAGGTGTCGGGCGCAAGCTGCTGCAGCAGGTGGCCGATGCGGCGCGCCAGGCGGGGGTGCGGGAGCTGACCTTGACCACCTTTGCCGATGTGCCGTGGAATGCGCCGTTCTATGCGCGGGTGGGGTTCGAGGTGATTGATGAGGGGCTGCTGGATGCACGCTTGCAGCAGATTCTGGCCGAGGAGCGTGCCCATGGGCTTGAGGGCCGTTGTGCGATGCGCCTTGGCGTAGATAACTAGCCCCCCGGGGCTGCTTTGCAGCCCATCGCCGGCAAGCCAGCTCCCACAGGGACCGCGCCGTGCCAAAGAGATGCATATTACCTGTGGGAGCTGGCTTGCCGGCGATGGGGCCGGTACAGGCAACCCGGGACCTTATTCATCTACGCCCACCACCGCATGTTCTGCCACGCAATACCCGTCCCGCCCCTGGCGCTTGGCTTGGTACAGCGCCGCATCCGCTGCCGCCATCAGGCGCTCGGCCGTCACTCCCTCCCGCGTCAGGTCACCCACGGCAATCCCCGCACTGAACGACACCCGCCCCAGTGGGCTGCCCGCATGCTCCAGCGGCTGCCGACGCAACAGCTGTTGCACTTCCTGCATCAGCAGTTCCGCCCCGCGAACATCGGTATCAGGCAGCAGCAATGTGAACTCCTCGCCGCCATAGCGCACAGCCAGGTCGGCCGGCCGCTTCAGCGCCTGCTGCAGCACCTCGGCAAAGCGCCGCAGGCACTGGTCACCCGCGGGGTGCCCGTAACGGTCGTTGTAGGCCTTGAAGTAATCCAGGTCGAGCATCACCAGCGCCAGCGGATAGCCCTGGCGTCGCGCCCGGCGCAGCTCCGGCTCGAACACTGCATCCAGCCGCCGGCGGTTACCCAGGCCGGTCAGGCTGTCGGTCAATGCCAGGGCCTTCAGGGTCTGGTGTGCCTGGTGCAGCGCTCGCTCGATGACGATACGCTCGCGCAACTGGCGCAGCACCACGCCACCAAAGGCCGCCAGCCCCACCAGCAACAGCAGCAAGACCGCCACCGACTTGATCGCATCGTGTCGCCAGGGCGCAACGATCGACTCCCGCGACAAGCCCGCCTCCACTACCAGCGGGTAGCTGCCCAGCGCGCGAAAGCCATACAGCCGTGGCGTGCCGTCCACCACGGCGACCGCCTCGGCCACCCCTTCGCTTGCAAACGGCAGGTGCTTGCGGAAGATCTCGCTGCTGCTCAGGCTGCGGCCCACCACCTGCTCGACGAACGGCCGCCGTACCAGAATGGTGCCGTCGCGCTTGGCCAGCACCAGCGCGCCACGTTCATCGATCTTGAAGTCGCCGTAGTAGCGCACGAACCACTCCACCTTGATGGTGCCCAGCAACACCCCGGCGAAGCTGCCATCGGCGTATTGCAGGCGCCGCGAAATGGGGATGATCAGGTCGCCAGTGGAACGGCTGCGCACCACCGAACCGATGTGTACCCCACGGTCGGTATGGTCGCGGTGGTAGATGAAGTAGTCGCGGTCGGCATTGTTGGCATTGGGCGGGACTACCGCCTGGTCGGTCACGATCCAGCTGCCATCCGGGCCATACACGAACAACCCGTGCAACTGCGGCATGATGCTTTTCTGCTGCACCAGCAAGGTATGCAGACGCGGCCGGTCGATGTGCTCGAAGCCGTCGCCTTCCAGGCGCTCGGCCAGCGCCGCGGTAATTGCGTCGACCTGGCGGATGGCGTCTTCGGCATGCTGCGCCGTGGCCCGGGCCAGGTTGGTGACCATGTTTTCGGCGTTGGTGAAGGCGTGCCGGTAGTCGCGCCAGATACGCCAGCCTTCAACCACGACGAAGGCCAGCATCACCACCAGCATGAACGCCAGTACCAGGCGGAACAGCGCCACGGCGCGGCCCTCGCCTGTTATCGCGAAGAACCCGTCTTCATCCTGTTTCCTGGCTGCACACATTGAAATCCCTAGCCACACCGAGTTCGCCGCCCTTCACTATAGTTCAGTACCACCTGGGCGCAGCCGGCCAGGAAAAAGATTAAACCTTTGCCGCCCATTCACCCTCAACCGTACGCGACACTGAGGTCGCGCCACGGTTTAAGGAGTGAAGCATGAGCAGTCTCTTCATCAAGCGCGTCGGTTTTTCGATGGTGTTGGGCCTGGCATCGGTACACGCGATGGCGGCGAGTTCCGATGACTTCGTCGAAGCGGCCACCGAGGCCGGTATTGCCGAAGTGGTCACCGGCAAGCTGGCTTTGGAAAAAACTCAGAATGCCGAAATCAAGACCTTCGCCCAGCAGATGGTCACCGACCACACCCAGGCCAATCAGAAACTCGGCGACATCGCTCGCAAGCTCGATATATCCGTACCCGATGAGGCGGCAATAACCGACAAGGTCAAGAAAATGATCCTGGAATGGCGGGAGGAGTCGTTTGACAAGTCCTACGTCAACAACCAGGTCGACGCTCACGAAAAGGCAGTGGAGCTGTTCAAGAAGGAAGCGGCATCTTCTGACAAGGCTGAATTGAAGGCCTTTGCCAGCGAAACCCTGCCCAAGCTAGAACAGCATCTGGAGCATGCCAAGGCGCTTCAGGCCAAACACGCCAAGTGAGGGCCGCCATGAGTAACGATGCATTGAAAGCCGAAGTGCTGACTCGCCTGCTGCATGCTCACCCCCAGGGTCTCGGCAAGGAAGTGCTGGACAACTACCGGGGCGAGAAGGCCGTGGCCGGTATGCTCAAGACGCTGCAGGAGGCCGGTTTGATTCAGGATGGCAGCGTGGCGGTGAGCAGCGACCATCAGATCAGCGTGAACTACCCCATCAAACTCTCGGCTGCGGGCGTGGAGGCAGCCAGACAAGCCGAAGACTGAGCGCTCCCTCCCGCCCAACCTTGTCGCACAGGGAACAAGGTTCGAGAGCGTGTCACATTCCCTGTGGGAGCGGGCGTGCCCGCGAAGGGCGCAGCGCGGTGTATGGCACCGGCTACGCCGGTGTTCGCGGGCATGCCCGCTCCCACAGGGCCTCTTCGCAGCTACTGCGCCGCGTTGGCGGCAGACAACTGCGACTGACACTGGTGCAACGCCTCGTCTCGCGCCTTGAGCTGCTCTTCAAGCTGCTGCAACTGGCGAGCCTGTTCCGTGCACAAGTCGCGCCTGGCCTCCAGGCTCTGTGCCTGTACATCCAGCTGCCGACGCATTTCCTCGCTGGCACCCTGCGCCTGGGCCAGGATCGTGCGCAAGCCCTGGATCTGCGCATCACGCTGTTCCAGCAATTCATCCTGCGCCCTGCAGGCGCTGGCAGCCTGGCGATGCTCTCCCAGCAAACGCTCGTTGTCGCGGTGCAGGCGGGTCAGCTCGTCCTGCTTGACGATCAAGCCTTGCTGCAGCTGACGCACCTCCACCTGCAACTGTTGCAGTTGCGCTTCGTGGCGACGCTGTTCCTGTTCACGCTGTTCGCGGCTGGCGTTGCGGTAGTGCTCCAGCGCATCGCGGGCATGACGGTGCTTGTCTTCCAGTGATTTGACCTGCTCTTCCTTGTCGGCGAGGCGCACCTGCAGCTCGCCCAGCGACTGGTTGAGGCTGGCACTGCGCAGCTGTTCGGCTTGAAGGGTGCTTTGGGTGGAGAGCAGTTTCTCCGATTCGGCCGCCAGCGCGGCCGCGTCGATCTGATGCTGCTGATGCGCCGCAGCCAGTGCCTGCTGGGCAATCGCCAGCTGCGCCTCCAGTTGTTCGCGCTGTCGAGTGAAGGCGCTTTCGGCCTGCTCGATCTTCAGGTCGGCCTCGTCCTGCAACTGGGTTGCCAGCTGCCCGACCATTCGGCTCAGCACGTCGCTCAGCGCAATGCCGCCCTCGGAGGCCACAGGCTGCTGGCCATTCAACTCTTTCAGGTAGCGGTGAATCGTGGTCTTGGAGCCGGTGTTGCCCAGCTCGATACGTATGGCATCGATGCTGGGGTTCTCGCCACGGGCAATCAGCGCCTGACGCGCCTGCTGCACTACAACCTTGTTGATACCGCCCCGGGCCATGCTTGCTCCTACGATTTTGTAACGTGTTATGTACTATGTAATTACATACCAATTATGGAGACAAGCCTTTGCCCGTGCAAACATTTCCTATGATGGAATAATCACGGCTTATCGCATGTGAGTGGTTCATGAAGGCCGTGCAAGGGAATAAAGCAGTACGCCAGACAGCAAAACGCCCCGCTCGGCTTCAAGCCGGCGGGGCGCTGCAGAATGTTGACGCAGGGAGCGTCAGGTGTAGTGTTCAACCCTGGCAGGCGTTCTACGCATCAGCACCTTGCCGTTGCGTACCGACACCAGCGCATGCCCCTGGCTGCGCACCATTTCGTAATCGTCCGGCGCCGACAGCAGCAACAGGTTGGCCGGCCGCCCCACTTCGATGCCGTAGCGCTCGCCCAGGTTCAGGGTGCGGGCGCTGTTGTCGGTGATCAGGTCCAGGCAGCGCTGCAGGTCTTCGTAGCCAAGCATGTGGCAGATGTGCAGGCCGGCCTCGAGAATACGCAGGATGTTGCCATTGCCCAGCGGGTACCAAGGGTCGACGATGGAGTCCTGGCCAAAGCACACGTTCATCCCGGCCCGGTCGAGCTCGGCCACGCGGGTGACGCCGCGGCGTTTCGGGTAGTTGTCGAAACGCCCTTGCAGGTGAATGCTCTCGGTCGGGCAGGACACGAAATTGATACCCGACTGCTTGAGCAGGCGGAACAGCTTGTAGCAGTAGGCATTGTCGTACGAGCCCATGGCCACGGTATGGCTGGCTGTCACCCGGGCGCCCATGCCGCGCACCCGCGCCTCTTCGGCCAGAACTTCGAGAAAGCGCGACTGCGGGTCGTCGGTCTCGTCGCAATGCACATCCACCAGGCAGCCGCTGCGCTCGGCCAGGTCCATCAGGAACTTGACCGACGACACGCCCTGGTCGCGGGTGTTCTCGAAATGCGGGATGCCGCCAACCACGTCGGCACCGATGGCAACCGCTTCGGTCATCAGCGCCCGGCCGTTGGCATAAGACTCGATACCCTCCTGGGGGAAGGCGACGATCTGCAGGTCGAGCAGGTGGCGCACTTCGTCACGCACTTCGACCATGGCCTTCAGCGCGGTCAGAGTGGGGTCGGTGACATCGACATGGGTACGCACATGCTGGATGCCATGCTCCACCAGCATGCCGATGGTCTTTTTCGCGCGGATCTTGATGTCGTCGTGGGTGGTGATCGCCTTGCGCTCGGCCCAGCGCTCGATGCCTTCGAACAGGGTGCCGCTCATGTTCCAGCGCGGCTCGCCGGCTGTGAGCGTGGCGTCCAGGTGGATGTGCGGTTCGATGAAGGGCGCCACCACCAGGTTCTGCCCGGCATCCAGGTCATCGGCAGCGCGCGTCGCCACCCCTTCGGCCTGGGGCTCGATGGCGGCAATGCGTTCGCCGCTGAGCTCGATGCGGAACAGGCCGGGCTTGCCGCGCAGGCGTGCGTTGATGATGTTCATGATGCTTCTCCCTGGGCTTTGCGGGTGGCCCTACCCGCATAGTGGCCCAAGCCTTGTGGTATTTGCTACTGGCCCTATCGCCGGCAAGCCAGCTCCCACAGGTAAACCACAGCCCTTAAGTCTGTGCAGTACCTGTGGGAGCTGGCTTGCCGGCGATAGGGCCGGCGCAGGCAGCAAATCAGGCTCCGTCCAAGCCCATCTGCCAGAAGTCCGCCTCCAGGCTGGACGCCTGGCCGAAAATCCCCACCAGCTCGGCAAACCGTTGCTCGGTCATGCTCCGCGCTGCCAGCTCGTCCAGATGCTTGCGCGCCGCGGTGGCAACACCCTGATAGCCCTCGCCGGCATACTCGGCGATCCACTCGCGGTACGGGTGGTTGCTCAGATCGCCAATGCGCTCGGACAACGCCCGGCCAATCTCGGCATAGCCGATCACGCAAGGCGCCAAGGCCACATGCAACTCCAGCAGGTCACCCGCGGCACCGCAGTCCAGCACATAGCGGGTATAGGCAACCGTGGCCTGGTGCTCTGGCGCGGCCTCGATATCGGCCTGGGTCAGGCCCCAGCGTGCGCACAGGCGCAAGTGCAGCTCGGTTTCATCCAGAATCGCCGCCAGCCCGGCCTGCGCGGCGCGGATGTCGGCCGGGCGACGGCTCTTGTAGGCGGCCAGCGCCCAGGCGCGGGCGAACTGGATGAGGAACAGGTAATCCTGTACCAGGTAGGTGCGGAAGGCGGCTTCGCTCAGCGTACCCTCGCCCATCTGGCGCACGAATTCGTGGTCGACGTAGCTGTTCCACTGCGGCGTGGCGGCAGCCTTGAGGCGGTCGAAGATATCCATGCTCATTTGTCCTCCGGGTAGACGGCATCGAAGAAGGCCAGCTCCAGCGCCACGGTGCGCTGGTAAAAGTCAGCCGCCAGCGCGGCTTCCTGCGGGCCGACGCGGTCGAGTTCGGCTTGCAGGAAGGCAACGAAGTCCTGGAATGCCGGGTTGTCGTGCAGGGTGATCCATTCGGCGTGGACGAAGTTGTCCGGCATCGGTTCTGGCGCCTTCAGCGCCCAGTCCAGGTACAGGCCTTCGGCGACGTTGAGCACCGCCAGCGCGGCCACATAGGACCGGGTGGCCGCCGCTTCGCGCATGATCGCCTTGAAGCCTGCGGTTGGCACGGTGTCGGCCGGTTCGCTGCGTTGCGCGGGGCTTACCCCCAGGGCCTCGAAGGCGCGCAGGAAGTAGGTGTTCTCGTCACTGGAGATCATCCCGGCAAAGCGGCCGAAGCGCAGGCGCGCCTCGAAGGTGTCGGCGGTGGCGATGGCCGCGCCCAGCAGGGTCAGGAAGCTGTCGAGGAAGCGGTGGTCCTGCACCAGGTAGTCGACCATGATCGGGTCCGGCAGGCTGCCGTCGCACAATTGGGTGACGAAGCGGTGGCCAACGGCCGCCGACCAGGTCGGCTCGCTGCGGCGGCGCAGGGACTGGCTGAAGCGTTCGGTCATGTTGCTGTCCTTGATGGGGGGTGACAGCGAGACCGCGATGGTTGGCATGGACGGGCCTCGCAGTGAGGCCGGCAAAAAGGCAGGTTTCAAGTCCCATCCCTTCGCCGGCATGATCCGGATCAGGTTCGAAGGGTCACCGCGCTGCAGCATCCAGCGGTTTCTCAGCCCGATGCCGGGCTCCCCTTGGTGGCGCTCAGGTATACCCCAGGGCGCCGCTGCTGTCACCACCCGATCTGTGGGCAATGGGTGACCCACTGGTGGGGCCCCTCACCCATTTTTGACGCAATGGCATTTAGCGCACATCAGGCGGCACAAGGATTTGTTTAGAAACACATTCCTCGTATTTGGTTGGCACACCCGTTGCTCTAGCCCCAGAAACGGGCAAAAAGCCATTGATGGCCGCAGGCCATTATGTCGAGAGCGAGGCACAAGGCAATGAAAACACCTGCCGTGATCCACCCTGCCAGGCATGCATTCCAGCTGTCCACCCTCACCACGCTGATGCTCGGCCTCGGGCTGGTCACGGCTATCGCCGCTCCCCTCGACGACAACAGCATGCCACCGCCGACCGACCCTTCGGCCTATACCGACCAGCCGGAAGATCCAACCCAGGCCTTGCTGGACCTTTACAGCATGCCAGAGGCCAATCGAGGCGCACTCGAGTTGACCGATGGCGTGTACGGTGACCGCGACACAGTACGCGCCAACAACGTGCTGCCGCCGGCCCTGCAAACCGGAGAAAAATACCCCACCAACGGCAAGCCCAGCCCTTTGTTCGGGGCGCTGCCGTTTACCCAGCAGTTACTGCTGTTCGAGGAATTTGGCACGGAAAAACTCGACCCCACGTTGCCGCCGCCGGCCCTGACCTTCCCGGTGCCCACCTTGGGCGCAGCACCGGCGCAGGACCCTAATGTGGTGGCCCGCAGCGGCCCTAGCGGCACGGCCCTGGAAGCCTTCCTCAAACAGCCGGGCCTGTACCCGTTCCCGACCCAGTATTCCAACGTGCTCGACCGCAACCCGTGGAAGGCGCAGATCGAAATGTTCCTCAACCGCCAGCCGGTCGGCTCGCCGGCGGAAGGTCGACCACCAGGAAAAGGCTGGTCGCACCAGCGCTGGAACGAGTTCTACCCGCAGGCAGGGTTCAAGACCGCCCAGGCCGGTGCGCGCATCAACCTCGGCCTGCGTGACCGCAAGCAACTGCACAACTATGCAGTCGGTGAATTTGCCCCGGGAGGTCTGTACTACCAGACTTCCGACATCCCGAACACATTGGGCACCACCAAGGGCATCGACACCCGCTTCCACCCAAAAATGCCGCTGCAGAACCACAAGTCACTGTGGACCTTCGACGGCACCTTCCCGCCCAAGCTGCTGATGGTGCGCTATGGCCAGCCGATCCTGATGCGCCATTACAACGCCCTGCCGATCGACCCTGCAGCTAACAACGGCTTTGGTCTGCACACCCTCTCCACCCACGAGCACAACGGCCATTCGCCGGCCGAGAGCGACGGCTATGCCAATGCCTACTTCTTCCCCGGCCAGTATTACGACTACCGTTGGCCGTTGCAGCTGGCCGGCTACGACACCATCAACACCCGCGCCCAGGACCCGCGTGCGGCGTTCCCCTGCTCTCCGGGTGAAACCCTGTTCGTCAATGACGCCTCGCCAGGCCTGAAAACCTGCCAGAACGGCAGCATCAAGATTCGTGGTGACTGGCGCGAAACCATGAGCACCCATTGGTTCCACGACCACATGATGGATTTCACGGCACAGAACGTCTACAAAGGCAACGCCGTGATGATGAACTACTACAGTGCCCTGGACCGCGGCAACGAGGCGCTGCAGGATGGCGTCAACCTGCGTTTCCCCAGTGGCTCGGGCATGCCGTGGGGCAACCGGGACTACGATGTCAATCTGGTGATCGCCGACAAGGCCTGGGATGCCAACGGCCAGTTGTGGTTCAACCCGTTCAACACCGACGGCTTCCTCGGCGACCAAATCCTGGTCAACTGGCAGTACCGGCCCACGCTCAAGGTACGCGCACGCAGCTACCGCTTCCGTATCCTCAATGGCTCGGTGTCGCGCTACCTGAAGCTTGCCGTCGTGCGGGAGATCGCCGGCAACAGCGGCGAGTTCAAAGGCCCCACCGGCTCCAACCTGTCGTATGCGCGGGTACCGTTCCACATGATCGCCAACGACGGCAACATCATGGAACACACCGTGCCGTTCGACGGCACCATGGACCTCAACGGTGACGGCAACCTGCAGGACAACAACGGCGTCCTGCCGCTGCAGGGCATCGCCGAGCGCTACGACATCATCATCAACTTCGCCAAGCACGGCATCAAGGTCGGCGACAAGCTGTACCTCGTCAACCTGGAGGAGCATCAGAGCGGCAAGGGCCCGGAAGGCGCCATTGCCCTGGCCGATGTGCTGTCGGAAAAATACAAGGCGGTGATCAAGCAGACCAGCAACGGGCCGGAGTGGGACAACGGCGACCCGGCGATCGGCAAGTTCATGCAGTTCGTGGTTCAGCCCTACAGCGGCCAGGACCTGAGCATGGACCCGGTTGCCTATGAGCCGGCCAAACCGGGCAAGGCCGAAGGCCTGAAAATGCTGCCGCTGCCGATTGACCGTAATTCGGCCACCGACCAGGCCAAGCTCAAGGATGCCCGCCATCGCGAGTTCATCTTTGGTCGCTCGGACGGTACCGACACCCAGCCCTGGACGATCAAGACCGATGGCGGCTTTGGCTATTCCATGGACCCACGGCGCATCAACGCGGCGCCACAGTTGGCCCAGCAGTCCACCGACGGTGGCTTCAGCGGCGACGGCACCCTGGAAGTGTGGAAGATCATCAACGGCGGCAATGGCTGGAGCCACCCGGTGCATGTGCACTTCGAGGAAGGTGTGATCCTCAGCCGCGATGGCAAGGCCCCACCAGAATGGGAAAAATGGGCGCGCAAGGATGTGTATCGCATCGGGCCGGATATCGATTCTTCGGAAGAAGTGGAAGTGGCCCTGCGCTTCCGCGAGTTTGCCGGGACCTACATGGAACACTGCCACAACACCCAGCATGAGGACTCGTCGATGCTGCTGCGCTGGGACCTGGAACACCCAGGCCAGTTCCAGGTGATGCCGACCCCGCTGCCGGGTTGGGATGGCGTGGAGTACGTGGCTTCGGTTGGCCTGCCGACCTTCCGCACCAAAGACCATGATGACGACGACCCGGCCAACAAACCGCCGGTCGCGGCCAACGACAGCGCGGCTACTACGGCAGGCAAGCAGATCACCCTGAACGTGCTCGCCAACGACACCGATCCGGAAAACAACCTGCCGTTGACCGTCGTCGGCCTCAGCCAGCCGAGCTCCGGCCAGGGCGCTACCAGTACCGACGGCACAACGGTCACCTACGTCCCACCGGCCACGGTAACCACAGCGTTCACCGCCAGCTTCAACTACTCGGCTCGTGATGCCAAGGGCGCCGAATCGGTGGCCCCGGCCACGGTCAGCATTGCGGTGAGCCCGGCAGCGGCGGTCGACCAGATCCAGGTCACCAGTGCCACGGTGCAGGTGCGCAGCGGCAACCGCTTCACCTGGGACATTTCGGGCACCACCACGGTGGCCACCGGCAACAGCATTACCGTGACGGCGGCTACCACCAGTGGCCCGCTGCTGCTGGGCACGGCCACGCTCAGTGCCACTACCAGCGGTGCCCGTTGGCGGTTGTCGACCACCACCACCGGCAGCGGCCCGGCCACACCAGCGACCGTGACCGTGAAATCGGCACTGGGGCAGAGCGTGACGGCGCCGGTCAGCATCAGGTAACCGAAAGCGGGGGCCGCCATGCGGCCCATCGCTGGCAAGCCGGCTCCCACCTCGACCGCATCGGCTCCAAGCCTTGTGCAGTACCTGTGGGAGCTGGCTTGCCGGCGATAGGGCTGCAGGGCAGCCCCCAATACCGTTATCGACGAGGACCGCATCATGTCCGGCTCATGGCGTTTCCTGCTGGTGCTCTCACTGTTCGCCGCCAGCATCCCGTTCTGGCCGCTGCAACCGCAGCAACCCGTGGCCGAGGAAGCTGCAACGCCCTGGGGTGCCGACTACTTCCCCAACATCCCGCTGCTCACCCAGGAAGGTGAAAAAGTGCATTTCTTCGACGACCTGATCAAAAACAAGGTGGTCGCCATCAACTTCATCTTCACCGGCTGCTCCGATTCCTGCCCGGTGGAAACCGCCCGCCTGCGCCAGGTACAAAAAATCCTCGGTGACCGGGTCGGCAAGGACATCTTCCTCTACTCCATCAGCATCGACCCCTACAACGACACCCCCGCCACCCTCAAGCGCTACGCCGAAAAGTTCGGTATCGGCCCCGGCTGGACGCTGCTCACCGGCGAGCCAGCCGATATCGAACAATTGCGCCGCAGCCTGGGCCTGTACATCGATGGCCTGGAAAACGGCCGCTCCAAAGACCACAACCTGAGCCTGATCATCGGCAACCAGGCCACCGGCCGCTGGATGAAAGCCTCGCCCTTCGAAAGCCCGTACATCCTCGCCGACCGCCTGGGCAACAGCCTGCACAACTGGAAACAGGCCAGCGCCATGGCCAACGACTACGCCCAGGCTCCCGAGGTGCGCGCCCCCAGCAGTGGCGAGCAGCTGTTCCGTACCCGTTGCTCGTCCTGCCACACCCTGGGCAACGCCGAACCAGGGCAGCCCGGCATCGGCCCCGACCTGCTGGGCGTGACCCGCCAGCGTGATGCCAGCTGGCTGACCCGCTGGCTGAAGGAGCCCGACCTGATGCTGGCCCAGAAAGACCCCTTGGCCATGCTGCTGTACGAACAGTACAACCGCGTGGCCATGCCCAACATGCGCCTGGGCGATACCGAAGTCAGCGCGCTGATGAGTTACATGGAGGAAGAAACCGCGCGCCTGCAGACGCCCCTGGCCGATAAGGGCAATCCTTAAAGGCAATTAGCCATCAGTCATTAGGCTGTCATCTTACTGTCGTATTTTTTCGACCATCACCCAGGGTCGGGAACTATCAGCAGTGATTCGCCGTTCGCTTTCATCCGCCAGCCTTCTGCGGCTGCTGATCCTGATGCTCTGTGCAGCCACCCTGGCCTTTCTCTGGGGGCTGCACGTTTCGCAGAAGGCCGCCGCCCGCCAGGACGCGCTGTCGGCCAAGGCCGCCGAGCACCTGAACCTGGCCAGTATCGTCGGCGAGAGCCTGCGCCAGCTGGTGGATCGCGCCCAAGCCGTGGGCCGGGTCACCCAGGACGACATGAAGGTGCTGCGCCAGGGCAGCGTCAGCCTGGCGCGGATGCTTGCCGAAGACCCGGTATTCAAGCGCATGAGCCTGTATGACCGGCAAGGCCGGCTGTTGTCGGCCAGCCATGCCGACGAGGCTGCCGAGCTGCCCGAAGACTGGTTGCGCCAGCTGCAGCGGCACGTTGCCCGCTACGGCTTTAAACCGTTCCTGCCCAGCGTGCAGCCCCCCGGCCAACCGGCCACCCTGCCCAACTGGCACCTGCCCTTCCTGCTGCCGCTGACCAACCTGCCCGGCCGCGAAATCGACAATATCCTGGTGGTGCAGCTGGACATCGGCTACCTGGCGGTGCTGCTACAGCACATCGACCTGGGCAGCAGCGGGCTGGTGCGCCTGTTGCAGGATGACGGCCTGGAGCGGTTGCGCATCGATAGCAGCGGCGTGGTGGTGGCCGGCGACGCCCTGCTGCCCGGGCTGCCGGACAGTGGCAGTGAAGCAGGCATGCTGACCCAGTACGCGGCCGGCGACCCGTACCAGAGCCTGTACCGGCGCCTGCCAGAGCGGGGTTTCAGCGTGGTGGTCAGCCAGCGCCAGGACGAAATCCTCGCGCCCTCGACGCTGGCCTATTCCCGGCAGTTCTGGCTGAACCTGAGCATGACCCTGATGATCCTCGCCAGCCTGCTGTGGACCTTGCGCCTGTTGCGCAAGCGCCAGGAGGCCTTCAGCGCGCTGGAACAGGCGCAGCAGGTCAACCAGCAGTTGATCGGCCGCCTCGAGGACGAACACCGGCGCAGCAGCCATGCCGCGGCCACCGACCACCTCAGCGGCCTGCACAACCGGCGCCAGTTCGTCGAGGTGGCCAGCCAGGCGCTGACCCGGCAACGCGGCAAGCGCCGGCTGATGGCGATCCTGTTCATCGACATGGACCGTTTCAAGTCGATCAACGACTCGCTCGGGCACAAGGTCGGCGACCTGCTGCTGCAGGCCGTGGCCGGGCGTATCCAGCGTCTGCTGGAGCCAGGCGACGAGGCTTCGCGCTTTGGTGGCGACGAGTTCGTGGTGCTGCTGGCCGGCGAGCGCAGCGAGGAACAGATCAATGCCTGGGTGCGCGTACTGGTGCAGAAGCTGTCGGCCACCTACGCGCTGGACGGCCAGGAGGTCAACACCAGCCCCAGCGTGGGCGTGAGCATCTGCCCGCGCGATGGCCAGGACATCGACAGCCTGATCCGCAGTGCTGATGCCGCGATGTACTCGGCCAAGCAGGCCGGGCGCGCCCAGTACCGTTTCTTCGACCCGTCGCTGAACCTGGCCGACATCCACGCCTTCACCCTCGAACAGGCCTTCGGCAGCGCCCTGGCCGAGCGCCAGTTCGTGCTGCACTACCAGCCACAGATCCGCCTCGACACCCAGCAGGTGCTGGGCTACGAAGCGCTGGTGCGCTGGGACCACCCCGAGTTCGGCCTGCTGTACCCGGACCGGTTCATTGACCTTGCCGAACGCAGCGGCTTCATTGTCGAACTGGGCTGGGAGGTGCTGCGCCTGGCCTGCGAGGCCTTGTCGAGTTGGCACGCCCAGGGCCGGGAGACACGGCTGGCGGTCAATGTATCCGCCCTGCAGCTACGCCAGGCGGACTTCGCTGCACGGCTATTGAGCAAACTGCAGCAGTACGCCATCGCCCCGCAGCAGCTGGAGCTGGAAATCACCGAAACCACCATCCTCGACCCCGAAGGCACGGCGGTGGCGCACCTGCACACCCTGCGCGACGCTGGCCTGGGCATCAGCCTGGACGATTTCGGCCGCGGCTACGCCGGATTCGCCCACCTGCACTCGCTGCCGCTGAGCAAACTGAAGATCGACCGCTCGCTGATTGCGCCGCTGTCCAACAGCCACGACGACAGCCCGATCGTGTCGTCCACCATCATCCTTGCCAAACGACTGGGCCTGGAAGTGGTGGCCGAAGGCGTGGAAACCCGCGAACAAGTGGTGTGCCTGAAGCTTGCCGGCTGCGATATCGCCCAGGGCTACCACTTCAGCCGGCCGCTGTCGCCGGCGCAGTTGCGTGACTACCCGCTCTTCAACGGTGTCGAGGACAAGGCCTGCGTGTAACGCAAGCCAGATTGGGGCTGCTTCGCAGCCCATCGCGACACAAGGCCGCTCCCACAGGTACAGCGCTGGACCTGCAGGCAGCGCAACCCTGTGGGAGCGGCCTTGTGTCGCGAAAGAGGCGCAAAGCGCCCCCGACAATCCCGCCAGCATCGCAGCCAGGACAGGCAACCCATTTCGGTTTATCGTGTGCCCATCATCCACTCGCCCCCGCACCATGACCGACATCGAGCGCTACCTCCGCGCCGCCACCCGTGACAACACCCGGCGCAGCTACCAGGCCGCCATCGAGCATTTCGAAACCCATTGGGGCGGTTTTCTGCCGGCCACGGCCGAGAGCATCGCCCGCTACTTGGCCGACCACGCCGACCAGCATGCCGTCAGCACCCTGCGCCAGCGCCTGGCGGCGCTCAGTCAATGGCACGTCGCCCAAGGTTTCCCCGACCCGACCAAGGCGCCGCTGGTGCGCCAGGTGCTGCGCGGCATCCGCACCTTGCACCCGACACCGCCCAGGCAGGCCGCGCCGCTGTTGCTGCAGCACCTGCAAAGCGCAGTGGAATGTTTCGAAGAAGAAGCCCGCCAGGCCCGGGAACAGCATGACCTGGCCACCCTGCGTCGGGCGCGTCGCGACGCTGCGCTGCTGTTGCTGGGCTTCTGGCGCGGTTTTCGGGGTGATGAACTGGCACGCCTGCGCGTGGAGCACATCCAGGCCGAGGCGGGTGTCGGCATCACCCTGTTCCTGCCGCGCAGCAAGGGCGACCGCGAGGCCCTGGGCGTACAACACCGCACCCCGGCCCTCAAGGCCTTGTGCCCGGTCACGGCCTACCTGCAATGGCTGGAAGTCGCCGGCATCGCCCATGGGCCGGTGTTCCGCAAGCTCGACCGCTGGGGCAACCTCGGCGACACCGCGCTCAACAGCAACAGCCTGGTCGGCCTGCTGCGGCGCATGCTGGAACGCGCCGGGGTACCGGCGGCGCTGTATACCGGCCACTCGCTGCGCCGTGGCTTCGCCACCTGGGCCACGGCCAACGGTTGGGAGTTGAAGGCGCTGATGAGCTATGTGGGCTGGAAAGACGCCAAGTCCGCGTTGCGCTACATCGACGCGGCGCAGCGCTTTGGCGAACTGGCCGTGCTACCGGCCAGCCAGGCGCAAAAGCTCATTCCTTGAAGGTGTGCCGGGCGATGCCGCCAATTTCCGGGTTGATGGCATACAGGTCGCCAGCGTCGGGGTAATGGTGCAGGTCTTCGGCACTCATGCCGAAGCGCGCGGTACTGATGAACAAGGTATTCATGCCCGCCCCGCCAAAGCAGCAACTGGTGGGGCACGGCACTGGCATCAGCACCTGGTCGGTCAGGTGGCCGTTGCTGTCATAGCGCAGCAGGCAACTGCCATGGTACTGGCACACCCACAGGCCGCCTTCGCGGTCCAGCGCAAGGCCGTCCGGGCGCCCCAGTTCGGCAGGGGTTTCGGCAAACAGGGTGACCGCACCAAGCCGGCCTTCGACCAGGTAGCTGGCGCGGTAGATCGAGCGCGCCGCCGAATCGACGAAGTACACCGTGTGGCCATCCTGCGACCAGGCCAAGCCGGTGGGTAACGCCATGTCGTCGTGGATCACCTGGTCGCTCAACTGCCCGTCAAAGCGGAACAGCGCCCCGGTATTGCCACTCAGGGCATCGTCCATCAGCCCGGTTACGAAGCGGCCCTGCGGGTCGCAGGCGCCGTCGTTGAAACGGTAGGTCGAACGTGGGTGAACCGACACCGAATGCCGGCGTACCTTGCGCAGCGGCACGTCGAAGATGGCCACGCTGGCGTCTTCGGTGAAAATCAGGTTGCCCTGGTCGGTCAACGCCAACGCGCCGATGCGTGCCGCGGATTCGTACAGGCATTCGGCTTCGCCATCGGGTGTCAGGCGGTTGATCCGCCCGCCAGAGATATCGACGAAGTACAACGCGCCGCTGCATTCATCCCAGACCAGGCTCTCGCCCAGGTCGGCGCGGGTGTTGGCGACGTTGACTGGCACATGGCTGCATGCCTTGAGGCGGTTACGCAGTTCGCCCACTTCCGCCAGCGTCATGGAACAGGCCAGTCCCAGGCCCTGTGCGGCATCGGTGAAGACCGCAACGTTGTCGTGGAAAGGCTCTGTGACGGGCATTTGCTGGCTACCTTCGATTCTCCCTTCTACGATAACAACAAAAAAATCAAAGACTTAATATTAAAAGCATGTAACTTTGATATCTCATGGATATCACCGCCGGTTCACCGGGCCGAAGGACCGCAGGATGATCGAGACACGTTTGCTTCGGCAGTTCGTTGCCGTGGCCGAAGAGCTGCACTTCCACAAGGCCGCCGCGCGCCTGCACATGGCGCAACCACCGCTGAGCCAGGCGATTGGTCGCCTCGAGGACAAGCTCGGTTTCAGCCTGTTCCTGCGCAACAAGCGCGGGGTGCGGCTGACTGCAGCGGGCACGGCCTTCCTCGACACCGCCTACCGCACGCTGGCCGAGCTGGAACAGGGCATCGAGTATGCGCGCAATGTGTCCGCCGGCATCTGCGGCAAGCTGCACATCACCGCCATTTCCATCGCGTATTACGAGTCGCTGCTCACCACCTTGCGCCGCTTTCGCGAGGCGTACCCGAGCGTGCAGCTGACCATCCGCGAGATGCCATCGGCCTTGCAGGCCAAGGCCCTGCTGGCCGGTGAGGCGGATATCGGCTTCATGCGCAGGTTGCCGTTGCCGGCTGGCACCCTAGAGTCACGGTTGCTGCTCGACGAGCAAATCGTCATGGCCCTGCCCGCCCGCCACGCCAAAGCACAGGAAGGGGCGGTAGACCTGCGCGATTTCGCTGATGAGGATTTCGTCTTCACCCCGCAAGCCCTGGGCAGCGGCTACCACGCGCAGTTGACGGCGCTGTGCGAGGCGGCGGGTTTCTACCCCAGGGTGGTGCAGGAAGCGGCACAGGTCCACACCCTGCTCGGCCTGGTGGCCTGTGGATTTGGCGTGGCCCTGGTGCCGGCCTCGTTCATCGGCTCCATACCGCGCGAGCGCGTGCAGTTCCGAGCAATCCTGCCAATCGACGACCAGCCCACCCCAGGCCTGGGCTTGTACATGAAATGGAACGCGCGGAATGCTTCACCGGCGCTGGCCAACTTCATTGCCATGTTCGAGAACCCGGGCGGGGCGGCGTCCCAACTTGCCCGCTCCCAGTAACCGCGCTTTTTCTGAACCTCGCACGAAACCTGTGGGAGCGGGCATGCCCGCGAACACCGGCGAAGCCGGTGCCATGAAACCGCAGTGCCTGTTTCGCGGGCACGCCCGCTCCCACAGGGTTCACCGCCAGTACCTGGATCTCGATCAAGTTCGCGTTGCGCAGCGCCACAGCCGCCCGATATCACAAGCCCGCGCCTGCAGAAGCCCAGCCGCATCGGCACATGCCTGCTCCAGGCTCATCGGCCCGCTGGCCAGGGCAAAGGCAGCATCGACACCATGGGCATACAGCTGCTGATAGCCTTCACCCAAGGTCCCGGCCAACACCACCACCGGCACCCCGTGGCGCTTGGCAACCCGGGCCACGCCCATCGGTGTCTTGCCACGCAAGGTCTGGGCGTCGAAGCGCCCTTCGCCGGTCACCACCAGGTCTGCGCCCTGCACCAAGGCATCCAGGCCGGCCAGTTCGGCCACCACTTCCACCCCTGGGCGGAACTGCGCGCCCATGAAAGCACGCGCGGCGAACCCCATGCCGCCGGCAGCGCCACAGCCAGGGTAGTCCCGCACATCCTCACCCAGCAGCTGCGCACAATGGTCGGCAAAATGCCCCAGGGCCTGGTCCAGCGCCTGCACCTGCTGTGGGTTGGCGCCCTTCTGCGGGCCGAAGATCGCCGAGGCGCCATTGGCGCCACACAGCGGGTTGTCGACGTCTGCTGCGACTTCGAACTGCACCTCGGCCAGGCGCGGGTCGAGGTCGCTGGCATCGATGCGGGCCAGCTTGGCCAAGGCCAGGCCGCCCTCTTCCAGCGCTTGCCCATCGGCGTCCAGCAGGCGCAGGCCCAGCGCCCGCAACATGCCGCTGCCCGCGTCGTTGGTGGCACTGCCGCCGATGGCCAGCACTACCCGTTGCGCGCCGGCGGCCAGGGCGGCGGCAATCAGCTCACCGGTGCCCCAGGTGCTGCTGCGGCAGGCATCGCGCTGGCCTGGCGGCACCAGCTGCAGGCCACTGGCCTGGGCCATTTCGATGATCGCCGTGCGGCTTTGCGGTAGCCAGCCCCAGCCGGCCTCCACGCTTTGCCCCAGCGGCCCGCGCACGGTCTGACGACGCAGTTCGCCGTGGCTGGCGGCGAGAATCGCATCCATGGTGCCTTCGCCACCGTCGGCCATCGGGCACTCGACCAGCTCGGCCTCCGGCCAGGCCTCGCCCAGGCCCGCCGCAATGGCGCGGGCGACACCGGCAGCGTCGAGGCTGTCCTTGAACGAGTCGGGGGCAATGACGATCTTCATGGGGTTTCTCCTGTCCTGATGAGCGGCATGCTGACAGGTGGCTGCCAAGGAGGCCTCGGTCAAATGCACAAAACGCCGGGCGGGTTGTTTGGGCAGATGCCTTTCGCCTGCACCGGCCCTTCAGTCGGCAGGCAGCAGCTGCAACCCCAGGTACAAGCTAAGCATCCCTTCCATGCGCAGCGGGTCGACCTCGCCCAGCTCGGCAATCCGCTCCAGGCGGTAGCGCAGGCTGTTGCGGTGGATGCCCAGGGCATCGGCACAGGCCTGGCTCTGGCCGTCATGGGCACACCAGGCGCGCAGGGTGGTAAGCAACTGCCCACTGCTGTCCTTGCTGCGAATACGCTGCAACGGCTCCAGCAATTCATCCAGCGCATCATCGTTGCGATGCCGCCACAGCAATGCCGGCAACCGGTAGCGTTGCAGGCTGAGCAGGCGCTCGCCCGGCAGTACCTCGCGCCCATAGGCCAACAGGTCGCGCACCCGGCGATAACCCCGGCGCAGTTGTTCCAGGCTTTGCGCGGCACTGCCCAGGGCCAGCCGCTCCACTTCCCAGCCATGGCGCTGCAGGCGTTCCAGCAGGCGAGGTTCGTCCAGCACCACGCCTGCCGGGCGACACCACAACAATGACTGGCGGGCCGGGCTTACGCACCAACTGTCCGGGTAGCGGCTCATCAACCATGCCGCCAGGGTTTCGGCGGCTGGCCCCGAGGCCAGTTCGAACAGGCACGGTACCCGTGGCAACTGGGGTTTCAGGCCCAGTTGCCGGGCCTCGTCGAGCAACCGCGGAGAATCGCCGCTGCCGCCCAGCAGCAGGGCCAGCAAATCGTCACAGCGCTGCCGTCGCCATTGCTGGTCGGCCTGCAAATGGCGCTGGGCCAGCAGCATTTCGGCGGTCATGCGCACCAGTTCACCATAGGTACGCACTTGCTGCGGGTCACCGGTCAGGCCGAGTACGCCCATCAATCGGCCATCCAGCATCAGCGGCAGGTTCACCCCGGGCTGCACGCCCTTCAGGCATTTGGCCGCGTCGGTATCCAGCTCGACGATGCGGCCGTTGGCCAGCACCAGTTGCGCGCCCTCGTGGCGGGTGTTGATACGCTCCGGCTCGCCACTGCCAAGGATCAACCCCTGGCTGTCCATGACATTGACGTTGCATGGCAGAATGGCCATCGCGCGGTCAACGATATCCTGCGCCAGGTCATGGTCGAGTTCGAACATTGAACGGTCCTTTGGGTGTCAGGGTTTTGGGCTCGGGCACAGCAGCCCGGTGCAAGTGCTGTGCAAAAGCACAAAGACAGGCACGCCGCAGTCCCCGAGACTCGTCAGGGCGAGCGCCGGAACAGGCGACGCGGCGACAACCATAACAACAGAGAACCCGATCATGGCATACAGCCCCGCCCCTGACCAAGGCACGGACACCAACCGCAACGCGCTGTACCGGCGCATCACCCTGCGGCTGATTCCGTTCATTTTCATCTGCTACCTGTTCAACTACCTGGACCGCGTCAACGTCGGCTTTGCCAAGCTGCAGATGCTCGACGCGCTGAAGTTCAGCGAAACGGTGTACGGCCTTGGTGCCGGCATCTTCTTCATCGGTTACGTGCTCTGCGGCCTGCCGAGCAACCTGGCACTCAACCGCTTCGGCCCGCGGCGCTGGATCGCGCTGATGATGATCGCCTGGGGCAGCCTCTCCACCTGCCTGCTGTTCGTCACGACGCCCACCGAGTTCTACGCCTTGCGCCTGCTGACCGGCGCCGCCGAAGCCGGCTTCTTCCCAGGCGTGGTGCTGTACCTTTCGCGCTGGTTCCCGGCGGCACGCCGCGGTCGCATCATGGCCCTGTTCATGTCGGCGATCCCGGTTTCGGGCCTGCTCGGCGGGCCGTTCTCCGGCTGGATCCTCCAACACTTCGCCGCCGGCCAGCACGGCCTGGCCGGCTGGCAATGGATGTTCCTGATCCAGGGCCTGCCGACCGTTGCCCTGGGTGTACTGGCGGTGTTCCTGCTCAGTGACGGCTACCAGAAAGCTGCCTGGCTGAGCCCGGCCGAACGCCAGCTGATCGCCGCCGACCTCGAGGCCGATGCCGCCAGCAAGCCGAGCACCACCGGCGACGGCGTGCTCGCCGTGCTGACCAACCCGCTGATCTGGACCTTCGGCTTTGTCTACTTCTGCATCCAGAGCGGTGTGTACGCGATCAACTTCTGGCTGCCGTCGATCATCAAGAACATGGGCTTCGACAACCCGCTGCTGATCGGCTGGCTCAGCGCCATCCCGTACCTGCTGGCCGGCGTGTTCATGATCCTGTGCGGGCGTTCGGCCGACCTGCGCAACGAGCGCCGCTGGCATCTTGTGGTGCCGATGCTGATGGGCGCCATCGGCCTGCTGATCGCGGTGAACTTCGCCGGCAACCCGGCCATCGCCATCCTCGGCCTGTCGATCGCCACCATGGGCGCGCTCACCGGCCTGCCGATGTTCTGGCCGATGCCCACCGCGCTGCTCAGCGCCGGCGCGGCTGTCGCGGGCCTGGCGATCATCAACTCGGTGGGCCAGATGGCCGGTTTCCTCAGCCCGTACCTGGTCGGTTTCATCAAGGACCAGACCGGCTCGACCGATGCCGCGCTGTATTCGCTGGCGGCGTTGATCGTGCTGGGTAGCCTGGTGGCCTTGCGGGTTACCCGGGCTGGTGCGCTGAGTACTGCAAGGGCCAGTTGAACCCATTCGCGGGCTCGCCCGCTCCCACAGGATCACCACAAGCTCGAACACTGTGGTATCCCTGTGGGAGCGGGCAAGCCCGCGAAGAGGCCCGCCCAGACCACACACAATCCCCCCCTCCACCGATCGTCAGCTCAACGCATCCCCTCCCCGACCCAGGCGTCAAATGGTTCCAAAGGTCCCTTTGGAGAACCCCCATGACCCAGCACGCCGTGGCCCGCCTGGCCCAACTCGACGAACACCGCCCCCTGCGCGTCCAGGCCGGCAACGAGGAGATCATCCTCATCCGCCAGGGCGACCAGGTGCACGCCTACCAGGGCAACTGCCCCCACGAAGGCGCGCCACTCAATGAAGGCGTGGTGTGCGGCGGCCTGCTGGTGTGCCCCTGGCACAAGGCCGCGTTCGCCGTGGACGAGGGCGCGGTCTGCGAGCCGCCGGCCCTGGCCGACCTGCGCCGCTACAAAACCTGGGTCAAGGGCGACGAGGTCTGGGTCGACGACCAACCCCTGCCCAGAACCGAGCCGCCCCGCCACAGCGACGCCCGCTGTTTCGTGGTGGTCGGCGCCGGTGCCGCGGGCAGCGCCGCAGTCGCCACCCTGCTGGCCCATGGCTTTGCCGGCCGCCTGGTCTGGGTCGATCAGGAGCGCCAGCCAGCCTACGATCGTACTTCCCTTAGCAAATTCGTGATCGCCGGGCAGATGCCGCCCGATGAAGTGCCGGCCCTGCTCGACGCCGACGCCCTGCGCAAGGGCCAGCTGGAGCGCAAGCATGGCAAGGTGCGCACCCTGAACACCCAGAAACGCCAGATCACCCTGGCCGACGGCCAGCAGATCGACTATGACGCCTGCCTGCTGGCCACCGGCGGCAAGGCGCTGCGGCCCGACATCCCGGGCGTCGACCTGCCCGGGGTATTTACCCTGCGCTCACGGGAGGATGCCGCGCACCTGCTGGACGCTGCCGAGCCCGGCCAGCCGGCAGTGATAGTCGGCGACGGTTTCATCGGCCTTGAGGCCGCCTCGGCCTTACGCAAGTACGGCGTGCAGGTGCACCTGGTCACCCGCCATGAGGTCCCCCTGGCCCGGCAGCTGGGCGAGCGCATCGGCCGTAGCATCCGCGAGTTGCACGAACGCAAGGGGGTCACCTTCCACGGCCCCACCGAGGTCGAGCGGATCGAGGGCCAGGGCAAGGTCGAGGCCGTGCTGCTGGCCAACGGTGAACGGCTACAGACGCCATTGGTGCTGCTGGGCACCGGGGTCAGACCGGCGACCGCTTTCATCCAGGGGGTGCTGCTGACCGAAGACAAGTCGGTGCAAGTCGACGCTGAAATGCGCGCTGCAGATGGCCTTTGGGCCGCAGGGGATATCGCCACCTTCCCGCTCAGCGGGCGCCCGGTGCGTATCGAACACTGGCGCCTGGCCCAGCAACATGGGGTGATCGCCGCCGCCAACATGCTTGGCGAGCAGCGCCGCTATGCCGACGTGCCGTTCTTCTGGACCTACCAGCACGGCCGCACCTACGAAGTACTGGGCCACGCCCGGGACTGGAACCGCATCGAGTTCGTCGGCGAGCCGGAAAAAGGCGACTTCATCGCCTTGCAATGCGTGGATGAGCGCGTCGAGGCGGTCATCGCCAAGGGCTATTCCGATGCCATGGCGACGTTGTCGCAACGCCTGAAGCGCCCGTTGACCTTGCAGGAGGCCTTGGCGCTGATCGGTTGAGGCTGCCTTTCATTGCGCCCCGGTTGTGTGTAAAACGGGAAGATCAGCCTACTGCACAAGGACCCAAGCGCATGATCTACCGCCCCCTCGGCCACAGTGGCCTGCAGGTTTCCGCCCTTACCCTGGGCAGCATGATGTTCGGCGAGCAGACCAGCACCGAGGACGCCCTGCGCATCATCGACAAGGCCTGGGACCAGGGCATCAACTTCATCGACACCGCAGACGTGTACAACGCCGGGCGCGCGGAGGAAATCGTCGGCGAAGCGGTGGCCCGCCATCGCCAGGACTGGATCGTGGCCAGCAAGGTCGGCTTCGGCCCGGCCGATGGCCTGCCCAACCGCAGCGGGTTGTCGCGCAAGCACATCTTCAATGCCCTGGAAGCCACGCTGACGCGCATGGACATGGACTACCTGGACATCTACTACCTGCACCGCGAAGACCACAAGGTGCCGCTGGAAGAAACCGTACAGGCCATCGGCGACTTGCTGCGCCAGGGCAAGATCCGCTACTGGGGCGTGTCCAACTTCCGCGGCTGGCGCATCGCCGAGGCCTGCCACATTGCCGAGCGCCTGGGCGTGCCCAGGCCAGTGGTGAGCCAGCCGCTGTACAACATCGTCAACCGCCAGGCCGAGCCGGAGCAACTCACCGCAGCCGGCGCCCATGGCCTGGGCGTGGTGCCGTTCAGCCCGCTCGCGCGGGGCGTGCTCAGCGGCAAGTATGCGCCGGGGGCGGTGCCGGATGCCGGCAGCCGTGCCGGGCGCCAGGACAAGCGCATCATGGAGGTGGAATGGCGCCAGGAGTCGCTGGCCATTGCCCGGCAGATCCAGGCCTATGTGGAGGCCAAGGGCGTGGGTATCGTCGAGTTCGCGATTGCCTGGGTGCTGAACAACCGGCTGGTCAGTTCGGCGATTGTCGGGCCGCGGACGGAAGAACAGTGGGATACCTATGGCGGCGCGCTGGCGGTGAAGATTACCGCGGAGGATGAAGCGTTCATTGATTCGCTGGTCACGCCGGGGCATGCGTCGACGCCGGGGTTCAATGATGTGGCGCATTATGTGAGTGGGCGGTTGGCCCGCAGCTGATCGTTCTCCTGTTCTGGCCTCTTCGCGGGCACGCCCGCTCCCACAGGATCACCACAGTCTGGGAAATTGTAAGGTCCCTGTGGGAGCGGGCGAGCCCGCGAAGAGGCCGGAACAGGCGGTGCAGAAGCATCAGGAACAGCCATTGGGGAGCCCAATGCCGGGCTCCCGGTCCCCCCTTTCCCCAATCACCTCGGTATCGTGCGCACCATTGGTTTTCCACCTCTGGAGCAGCAATGAAACTCTTGCAACCCCTGAAAGTCGGCCCGCTCACCCTGCCCAACCGGGTGTTCATGGCCCCCCTCACCCGCCTGCGCAGCCTGGAGCCGGGTGACGTACCTACCCCGCTGATGGCCGAGTACTACCGCCAACGCGCCAGCGCCGGGCTGATCATCACCGAAGCCACGCAGATTTCCTTCCAGGCCAAAGGCTATTCCGGCTCGCCAGGCATCCACAGCGCCGAGCAGATCGCCGCCTGGAAGCGTGTCAACGAAGGCATCCACGCCGATGGCGGCCATAGCGCCGTGCAGGTGTGGCACACCGGGCGGGTATCGCACACTTCCTTGCAACCCGGTGGCGAAGCCCCGGTGGCACCTTCGGCGCTGCCGGCCGCTGCCCGCACTACCCTGCGTGACGAGCACGGCAACCTGATGCGTGTGGAAACCTCTGCGCCGCGGGCGCTGAGCGAGGCGGAAATCGCCGGCATCGTTGCAGACTTCGGCCAGGCGGCGGCCAATGCCCGTGAAGCCGGGTTCGACTTCATCGAGCTGCACGCCGCCCACGGCTACCTGCTGCACCAGTTCCTCACCCCCAGCGCCAACCAACGCGAAGACCGCTACGGCGGCAGCGTCGAGAACCGTGCGCGTATCGTGCTTGAAGCAGTGGACGCGGCGATTGCCAACTGGAGCGCCGAACGCGTGGGTATCCGTGTGTTCCCGCTGGGTGGTTTCAATGGCGTGGACAATGGCGAGGACCAGGAAGCCGCAGGCCTATACCTGATCCGCGAACTGGCCAAGCGCAACCTTGCCTACCTGCACCTGTCCGAACCGGACTGGGCTGGCGGCAAGCCGCTGCGTGACGAATTCCGCCAGGCGATTCGTGCAGCCTACCCGGGGGTGATCATTGCTGCCGGTGCCTACACCGCCGAGAAAGGCGAAGACCTGATCGGGCGTGGCTTGATCGATGCCGTAGCGTTTGGGCGCAGCTTCATTGCCAACCCGGACCTGGTAGAGCGGCTGCGGGTGCAGGCGCCGTTGAATGCGCACCGGGCCCAGTTCGACTATGCCAATGGGGCTGAGGGGTATACGGATTATCCGTTCCTCAAGCAGGCTTGATGCTGAAAGAGGGAGCTCATGGGCTCCCTTTTTTGTTGCCTGTGCCGGCCTCTTCGCGGGCACGCCCGCTCCCACAAGGCCCCCACAGGACGAAAGACCTGCGCAATACCTGTGGGAGCGGGCATGCCCGCGAAGAGGCCTGTAGGGCTTAGCTCAGTTCAGCCAGGGCCTGCGCGGCATAGGCATGCGAACGCTGCCGCGCCAGCGGGTCGTGGATGCGGCAGTCGATCATCAGTTCATCCGCCCCGGTCTGCTCGATCAGGGTGCGCAACCCTTCCCTTACCCGCTCCGGCCCGCCGGCCACGGTGCAGGCCATCACCTGCTCAAGTACCGCGCGCTCATGGCCCGGCAGGCTTTCGACATAACCCTCCTGCGGCTTGGGCAGCAGGCCGAAGCGCCCGACATGCAGGTCCAGCATCCACTTGCGATGGGAGCTGGCCAGGTAATCCGCCTCGGCGTCGCTGTCGGCGGCGAACAGGTTCATGCCCACCATCACATACGGCTTGGCCAGTTGTGCCGAAGGCTGGAAGTTGGCCCGGTAGTGGGCAATGGCCTGCAGCAGGTAGCGCGGGGCAAAGTGCGAGGCGAAGGCATAGGGCAGGCCCAGTTTCGCTGCCAGGTCGGCGCCGAACAGGCTGGAGCCGAGGATCCACACCGGGATGTCATGCTTGCCCGGCACGCCGCGCACGCGGCGCTGGCCGTTGTCGGCCAGGTAGTCACGCAGCTCGGCGATGTCCTGGCTGAAGTCGCGCTCTGGCGCAGCACCACGCAAGGCGCGCACGGTCGGCCCCGAGCTGCCCGGCGCACGGCCGAGGCCCAGGTCGATGCGGCCAGGGTGCAGGGTGTCGAGCGTGCCGAACTGCTCGGCCACCACCAGCGGCGCGTGGTTGGGCAGCATGATGCCACCGGCGCCGACGCGGATATGCCGGGTGGCGTTGGCGATTTCGTTGATGACCAGTGACGTGGCGGCCGAGCCGATGCCCGGCATGTCGTGGTGTTCGGCGATCCAGTAGCGGCTGTAGTGCTGTTGCTCGACATGGCGCGCCAGTTGGCGGGACTCTTCGATCGCGTCGGCGAAGGTCTTGCCTTCGCCGATCATGACCAGGTCCAGTACGGACAGTGCAGTCATGGGGTCTCCACAGGGATTATCAGTGACTGCCAGTTTCCCTGCTGCGCAGCCAGTGATAAACCCGGCTTCAGGCCCGGCATAGGGGCCTGCCATTCCCCAATCAGTATTCCCAGGGCACGCCCGGTTCCCAGCTGGCCACCAGCAGATCAATGAAGCCGCGTACCCGTGGCGACAGGTGGCGCTTGCTTGGGTACACGATGCGAATCGGGTCCGCTGGCGGCCGATAGGCTTGCAGCACCTCCACCAGGGTGCCGGCGCGCAGGTCGTCGCCGGTAATGTAGGTGGGCAGGTGAATCAGCCCGAAACCCGCCCGCGCGCCGTCGAGCATCGCCTCGGAGCTGTCGATGTTCAGCCGCCCGGGGTCTTCGCACAGGTGCAGCCCCGCTTCGGTATGGAAGCGCCACGGCATGGCCTTTTCACCGGCCAGGAAGGCGATCTTGTCGTGGCCGTAGAGGTCGCCGGGCACCTGCGGTACGCCGCGTGCGTCCAGGTATGCGGGCGAGGCGCAGGTGACGAACTGCTGCCAGGCCACCGTGCGCGTCAACAGTTGCGAGTCTTCCTTCGGTGCGCCGACACGCACCGCAACGTCGATACCCTCCTCGACCAGGTCGACGAAACGGTCGGTGAAGCGGATATCCGCGCGCAGCTCGGGCCACTGCTTCAGGTAGCGGTCGAGAATCGGCAGCACATGGCGCTGGCCGAACGACAGGGGTGCTGTCAGGCGCAGGGTGCCGGTGGGCTTGCCACGGCGCTGGGCCATGGTGCTTTCCACCTCGTCCAGGTCATCCAGAATCTGCCGCCAGCGCTCGTAGGCCACCAGGCCCTCGTCGGTCAGGCTCAGCTTGCGCGTGGTGCGGTTGAGCAGGCGCACGGCCATGCGCGCCTCCAGGCGAGCGATGCTCTTGCCCACCGCCGAACGCGTCAGGCCCAAGGTGGCGGCGGCGGCGGTAAAACTGCCGGCCTTCGCGGCGCTGACGAAGGCGGCGATGTCGCCGAAGCGGTTGGGTTCCATGGGGGTTCCTGAGTCTGGTGCGGCCGGTTTAGATGGGTATGGATTTGTGAAATGCAAGCAGGACCGTCGAGAGCGATCAAGCGAAAACCTTGATCGCCAATAAATGCACCGGATAGAACAGGTAGCCCCAACGCCCCACGGCTGGCACCCGCCAATCATCATGACGCAGCAACAGCAACCCGACCGGAATGGCCAAGGCTGCAGCAATCAGCGTCAGCACGGTAATGGGCGCCAACAGATGTTCCCGCAACCAACTGTTGGTCAGGTTCCCACCCATGGCCAACAGGCAAGGTAACACCCAGGCCGCCCCTCCCTTGCGGCGGGCCATCAACCAGGCGCCCGGCAGCATCACCCCCGGCAGCCCGTACATCAGCTGTTCGCTGAACAACCACCCTGCAAACAGACCGGCAACGCCTAGCACGCGCGCCGACCTCGATGGATGATGCACGCCCCAGGCAACCAGCAAGCCCAACACCAGGGTCGGCATCACGCTGAACGTTGGCGAACCACTGTCCAGCCAACGGTATACAGGCTCCGACAGCACCGCGAACACCAGCATCAACCCCATATAACGCAGGTTGCCGCGGGTATACAGCGCCCCGCCCCTGGCACGCCCCACATTCACTGCAATGGCCAGGCAGAACAGCGGAAACGCCAACCGGCCCAGTACGAACAGGCCATCGGCAGCAGGCCACAGGAAACGCAGGTGGTCGGCGACCATGGTCAGCATCGCCGTCCACTTGACCAGGTCCAGCCCGGCTGATCGCATGCCTCAGCGCCCGGGCTCGACTGCGCCAGGGCCCAGGTAACGGTCGGTCCAGGCAGCCAGCGGCAAGGGTGGCTGCTGTTCGACGATCCGTCGCCAGATCAGCACCAGGTCGTCGCCATTGAACGCCGCCCCTGGTCCAGCGCCCTTCCACATCGACGGCACATCGGCAATCCAGTGCCCCTGGCTGTCTCGGTGGGCCATGTTGAAGCGGAACGTGTAGTTCCCCGGGATGCCCATGCGCAGGTCGCTGACCACCAGCGCATCGCCGACCTGGTCGTAGCGCAGCCAGTCATCGGTGAACCAGCGCAAACGCTGGTGCAACGGGTGCCCGGCCAGCGCTTGCGCCAGTTGCAGATTACGCGGCAAACGCTGCATTTCTGGCGCTTGCTGGTCGAACCCGCTGCTGATGCCTTCGTAGTAATCACCATCCGGGGTCTTGGCCAGCACCCGCCAGACCAGGCTGTTGAAGGCTATCGGCACGGCACGTACCTGGCTGACGGCGATACCCTGGCGATCGAGGGCAGCCTGGAAACGTTGCTCGGCCGCCATGCGTCCGGCCAGGCCGAAACCCAGGTAGGCCGCGCTGAATACCAGGGCCAAGGTGAGTAGCTGCGTAGCCTTGCTGGTCAGCCCCTTGATGATTGCGTAGATCACCGCGGCCAGCAGCGGCACGGTGTAGACCGGGTCGATGATGAACACCGCGGCCCAGCTTTCCGGGGTGGCCTGCAAGGGCCAGAACAACTGCGTGCCGTAGACCGTGAAGGCGTCGAGCAACGGGTGGGTGACCAGCACCAGCCAGAACGCCAGGAACAGCCTGGGCAAGGTATAGCCTTTGCCTGGCCAGCACTTGTTGACCAGCCAGGCCAGCAGCAAGGCCAGCCCGGTGAGCACGAACAGGGAATGAGAAAAGCCGCGGTGGTAGGTCATCTGCGACACCGGGTCGGCGTAGCGGATGATCACGTCCAGGTCAGGAAGCGTGCCCAGCGCCGCGCCATACAGCAGCGAGCGGCGGCCCTGGATGCGGCCGAGTACGGTACCTTGCAGGGCTGCGCCGAGTACGGCCTGGGTGATGGAGTCCAAGGGTGGCATTCCTGAAAAGGTGGTTTCCAGAAGCTACCTTCATCCTGCCCTGATGCGCAATTCCCTTGGTTATGGGCTTTCATTGTGGGAGATGGCCCAGCCCTTTGGGCTGCGCTGTCGCGTAGATAACTCAGTGCGCAAGCGGTCCGCGTACCGTGTGGGAGCGGGCGTGCCCGCGAAGATCCAACGCGGTGCCTGGCACCGGCTCCGCCGGTGTTCGCGGGCGCGCCCGCTCCTATGTATGGACT
>NZ_DKHD01000050.1:0-31116 GCF_002453565.1 Pseudomonas sp. UBA6753
TACTTTCGGTTTGTTCTGGCTTCCTGCGAAGCGAATATGGTGGTTCGTGTAGCAGTCGACCCTACGCCCCATTGGTTAAAAGCCAACTGCTCTACCAACTGAGCTAACGACCCGGAAAATGGTCGGGGTGAGGGGATTCGAACTCCTGACATCCTGCTCCCAAAGCAGGCGCGCTACCGGACTGCGCTACACCCCGAGATTGGCTCCGCGACCTGGACTCGAACCAGGGACCCAATGATTAACAGTCATTTGCTCTACCGACTGAGCTATCGCGGAACTGAACTTCGGTACATCTTTACAGCTTCGAAGCTTGTGTTAGCTTCGGTCTCTTTGGCTACCCGCTTTCGCGTTGTCGCTGCTGAGGCCGGCTATTCTACATTCTTCGTTTTGCTTGTCAACCACTTTTTTTCATTCAACTTACTGATTTGTAAGTTGTTTTGCGGTCACCGATGTTGCTGGTGATTCGCTTAGTGCCTGACAACGCGGCGTATATTAGGGGCACTCGTTTTTAGATGCAAGCAAAAATTTCAAAAATTTCAGCTAGTTATCCGGGAAGCCGGAAAGGCCCGGATTTGCTGGGGCTGTGAGGGCCTCTTCGCGGGCATGCCCGCTCCCACAGGCAAAAAAAAGCCCCGCAGATGCGGGGCTCATGGTGAAACAGATCAGCCGAAGACGATTTCGTCGCCTTCCACCTTGGCGGTAATCGCCGTCCCCGGCATGAACTTGCCTGCCAGGATCAACTGCGCCAACGGGTTTTCGATCCAGCGCTGGATGGCCCGCTTCAGCGGCCGTGCGCCATACACCGGGTCGTAACCCACGGCAATCAGCTTGTCCAACGCCTCCGGGCTCAAGCTCAGCGACAGTTCGCGCTCCAGCAGGCGGCTGCGCAGGCGGCCCAGCTGGATTTCGGTAATGCCGGCAATCTGCTCGCGGCCCAGTGGCTCGAACACCACCACTTCGTCGATACGGTTGATGAACTCCGGACGGAAGTGCGAACCCACCGCATCCATCACCGCCGCACGCTGTGCCTCGCGGTCACCCACCAGTTCCTGGATCTGCGCCGAGCCCAGGTTGGAGGTCATCACGATCACGGTGTTGCGGAAGTCCACGGTGCGCCCGTGGCTGTCGGTCAGGCGGCCGTCTTCCAGCACCTGCAGCAGCACGTTGAACACATCCGGGTGGGCCTTCTCCACCTCGTCCAGCAGCACCACCGAGTATGGCTTGCGCCGTACCGCCTCGGTCAGGTAACCGCCCTCTTCATACCCTACATAGCCTGGTGGGGCACCGATCAGGCGAGCCACGGAATGCTTCTCCATGAACTCGGACATGTCGATGCGCACCATCGCCTCTTCGGTGTCGAACAGGAACTCGGCCAGCGCCTTGCACAGCTCGGTCTTGCCCACCCCGGTCGGGCCAAGGAACAGGAACGAGCCACTCGGCCGGTTCGGGTCGGACAGCCCGGCACGCGAACGGCGCACGGCGTTGGCCACCGCGGTTACCGCCTCGCCCTGGCCGATCACGCGCTGGTGCAGCAGCTCTTCCATCTTCAACAGCTTTTCACGCTCGCCTTCGAGCATCTTGGCCACCGGGATACCGGTCCACTTCGACACCACTTCGGCAATTTCTTCCTCGGTGACCTTGTTGCGCAGCAACTGGTTTTCGGTCTTGCCGTGCTGGTCGACCATCTGCAGGCTGCGCTCCAGGTCCGGGATCACCCCGTACTGCAGCTCGGCCATGCGGCTCAGGTCGCCTTTGCGACGGGCGGTCTCCAGTTCCTGGCGGGCCTGCTCGATCTTTTGCTGGATCTGCGCCGAGCCCTGCACCTCGGCCTTCTCGGAAGCCCAGATTTCTTCCAGGTCGGCGTACTCACGCTCCAGCCGGTCGATCTCCTCGGTCAGCTTCTCCAGGCGTTTTTTTGCCGCTTCGTCTTCTTCCTTCTTCAGCGCCTGCGATTCCACCTTCAGCTGGATCAGGCGACGGTCGAGGCGGTCGAGCACTTCCGGCTTGGAGTCGATCTCCATGCGGATGCGGCTGGCCGCTTCGTCGATCAGGTCGATGGCCTTGTCCGGCAGCTGGCGGTCGGTGATGTAGCGGTGGCTGAGCTTGGCCGCAGCAATGATGGCGCCGTCGGTGATGGCCACCTTGTGGTGCACTTCATAGCGCTCCTTCAGGCCACGCAGGATGGCGATGGTGTCTTCCTCGCTCGGCTCCTCGACCAGCACCTTCTGGAAGCGGCGCTCCAGGGCAGCGTCCTTCTCGATGAACTGGCGGTACTCGTTCAGCGTGGTGGCGCCAACGCAGTGCAGCTCGCCACGGGCCAGGGCCGGCTTGAGCATGTTGCCGGCATCCATGGCGCCCTCGCCTTTGCCGGCGCCGACCATGGTGTGCAGCTCGTCGATGAACAGGATAATCTGGCCTTCCTGCTTGGACAGCTCGTTCAGCAGGCCTTTGAGGCGCTCTTCGAACTCGCCGCGGTACTTGGCACCGGCAATCAGCGCGCCCATGTCCAGCGCCAGCAGGCGCTTGCCCTTGAGGCCGTCAGGCACTTCACCATTGATGATGCGCTGGGCCAGGCCTTCGGCGATGGCGGTCTTGCCTACGCCAGGCTCACCGATCAGCACCGGGTTGTTCTTGGTACGGCGTTGCAGTACCTGTACGGTACGGCGGATTTCGTCGTCACGGCCGATCACCGGGTCCAGCTTGCCTTCTTCGGCACGCTTGGTCAGGTCGACGGTGTACTTGTCCAGCGCCTGGCGCGATTCCTCGGCGTTGGCGTCGTTGACAGCCGCGCCGCCGCGCAGGTTGTTGATGGCATTTTCCAGGGCCTTCTTGGTCACGCCCTGGCTCAACAACAGCTTGCCGAGCTTGCTGTTCTCGTCCATGGCGGCCAGCAACACCAGCTCGCTGGAAATGAACTGGTCACCCTTCTGCTGGGCCAGGCGGTCGGCCTGGTTGAGCAGGCGGGCCAGGTCCTGCGACATGTTCACGTCGCCGGTGGGGTTCTGGATTTTCGGCAGCTGGTCGAGTTCTTTCACCAGCGCCTGGCGCAGGCTGTTGATGTCGAAGCCTACCTGCATCAACAGCGGCTTGATCGAACCGCCCTGCTGCTCGAGCAGTGCCTGCAACAGGTGCACGGGCTCGATGGCAGGGTGGTCCATGCCAACGGCCAGGGATTGGGCATCGGATATTGCAAGCTGCAGCTTGCTGGTCAAACGGTCTATTCGCATGGGGTACCTTCCTTTAAAGGGCAGGTCGGAGCGATGGACAGCGCCTGTTTATGAAGAAACCTGCCTGAGATGACCTTATAGATAAGGCTGATTCTGGAAGATTCAAGCGTAGCGGGGTTGACCGGGGTCAACCTGTTGGATTAGTGCTGGGCCATTCGCGGGCATGCCCGCTCCCACAGGGAATCCACAACCTTTTAAACCTGTGGTGTACCTGTGGGAGCGGGCGTGCCCGCGAAGAGGCCGGTGCAGGCTAGCGCGGCTCCAGCCACACCAGGGAAGCAAACCGCCCACCTTGCGGGGTACGGCGATAGGAGAAGAACCGCTCATCGCTGACCGTGCACAAGCCACCGCCATGAACGGCAGTCACCCCACGCGCCGCCAATCGAATACGCGCCAGCTCATAGATGTCGGCCATCAACTTGCCCGGCCGGGCACCATCGACAAAGGCCCTGGTCGCTTCAGGGTGCACCGCCGTAAAGGCATCACGCACCTCCAGCCCCACTTCGAACGCCTGCGGGCCAATCGCCGGCCCCAACCACACCAGCACCTCTTCGGGCGGCAGTGCCAGGCGATCCAAGGTGGCCTCCAGCACACCACCGGCAAGCCCGCGCCAGCCAGCATGCGCCGCGGCCACGCGGGTACCGGCCCGGTCGCAGAACAGCGCAGGCAGGCAATCGGCAGTCATCACGGTGCAGGCAATGCCAGGCTGGTCGGTCCAGCTGGCGTCGGCCTCGGCCACCACGGCCGGGTCGGCATCCGCCACCACCAGCCCATGCACCTGCTTGAGCCAGGCCGGCTGGATGGCGAATTCGTCGCTCAGGCGACGACGGTTCTCGGCCACCGCGGCAGGGTCGTCCCCTACATGGTCGCCAAGGTTGAAGGTTTCATAGGGCGGCAGGCTGATGCCGCCCAGGCGGGTGGTGACACAGGCGCGCACCGAGGCCGGGGCCGGCCAGTCGGGGAACAGCAGCGACTGCGTCAGGCCACTCATCCGACAAAGCTCTCGCGGTCCTGGTTCAGCAGCGACAGCAACCAGACGAAGTCATCCGGCAGTGGCGATTCCCACTTCATGACTTCGCCGGTAATCGGGTGGGCCAATGCCAGGAAGCGCGCATGCAGTGCCTGGCGCGGGAAGGTTTTCACCGCCTCGACCATGGTCGGGCTGGCTGCCGGCGGAATGCGGAAGCGCCCGCCGTAGGTCTGGTCGCCGACCAACGGGAAGCCGACGTGAGCCATGTGTACGCGAATCTGGTGGGTACGGCCGGTTTCCAGCTTGACCCGCACGTGGGTGTGCGAGCGGAAGCGCTTGAGCACACGGTAGTGGCTGACCGCCGGCTTGCCGCCGTCGGTGACCGCCATGCGCTGGCGCATGCCGCCGTGGCGGCCGATCGGGGCATCGATCTTGCCGCCGGCAGTGACCACGCCAATCACGATGCACTCGTAGATGCGGCTGACTTTGCGCGCCTGCATCTGCTCGACCAGCCGGGTCTGCGCCTGCAAGGTCTTGGCCACCACCATCAGGCCGGTGGTGTCCTTGTCCAGGCGGTGGACGATACCGGCGCGCGGTACGTTGACGATGTCAGGCACGTGGTGCAGCAGTGCATTGAGCAAAGTCCCGCTGGCATGCCCGGCGGCCGGGTGCACAACCAGCCCGGCAGGCTTGTTGATCACCATGATATGGTCGTCTTCGTAGACGATATCCAGCTCGATATCTTCGGCGACCCACTCGCCCTGGGCCTCTTGCTCGGCCTCCAGGACAAGTTGCGAGCCACCATAGACGAGGCCTCGAGGGCGCAGCACGGCACCATCGACCGTCAGGCGGCCTTCTTTGATCCACGAAGTCAGCCGGGAACGCGAGTACTCGGCGAACAATTGGGCGGCGACCTGGTCGAGGCGTTGACCGCCCAGTTCGGACGGGACCTCTGCGCTAAGTTGAATGATCTCGGACATGCTCGATTCGGCGGGCGCACAGCCTTTGGTTTCGGCTGCGAGCTTGTGGTTAAATACGACTTCTTTTGTCCCGGGGTTGGCCGGGGCGCTCATCATAACAGGACGGCACCGCCCAAGACAGCGGCCGTCAAAGGGACGCAAGCCGCCATGCAAGTGAAACACCTGCTGCTGATCGCCATCCTCGGGCTCACCGCGGCCTGTTCCTCCAATAAAGAAGTGATTGACGAGAACCTCAGCGAGGCCGAGCTGTATCAGCAGGCGCAAGCTGACCTGGACAACTCCAGCTACACCAGCGCCGTGAACAAGCTCAAGGCCCTGGAATCGCGCTACCCGTTCGGCCGCTATGCCGACCAGGCGCAGCTCGAGCTGATCTACGCCAACTACAAGAACTCCGAGCCAGAGGCTGCCAAGTCGGCTGCCGAGCGCTTCATCCGCCTGCACCCGCAGCACCCGAACGTCGACTACGCCTACTACCTCAAGGGCCTGACCTCGTTCGACCAGGACCGTGGCCTGGTGGCGCGCTTCCTGCCGCTGGACATGACCAAGCGTGACCCGGGTGCTGCCCGCGACTCGTACAACGAGTTCGCCCAGCTGACCAGCCGCTTCCCCAACAGCCGCTACGCGCCCGACGCCAAGCAGCGCATGATCTACCTGCGCAACCTATTGGCCTCGTACGAAATCCACGTGGCCGACTACTACCTGAGCCGCCAGGCCTATGTAGCCGCCGCCAACCGTGGCCGCTACGTGGTGGAGAACTTCCAGGAAACCCCATCGGTCGGCGACGGCCTGGCGGTGATGGTCGAGGCGTACCAGAAGATGCACCTGGACGAACTGGCCGCCACCAGCCTGGAAACCCTCAAGCTCAACTACCCGGACCACCCGAGCCTGGCAGATGGCGAGTTCCAGCCAAAGCAGACCGAGTCTGACGGCCGCGGCTGGTTGTCCAAGGCGACCCTGGGCCTGATCGAAACCGAAACCCCGCTGCCGCCGGGTGAAACCCGCGCCAACCAGGACGTGGTCAAGCAGTTCCAGGACGCACGTGACGAGATGCCGCGTGAGCTGCTGCCAACTGACGAGAACGGTGACCCGATCGTGCCGGAAGGGCCGAAGGAAGCCGAGAAAGACCGCTCCTGGTTCAGCTACATGACCTTTGGTCTGTTCGACTGATACGCAGCGGTACATGAAAGGGAGGCCTTGGGCCTCCCTTTTTTATTGGCCGCGTCCTAGACTGTCGGCTTCTTCAACCGACAAGCTGGACACCATGGTTCGCCTACTTTTCTGGATCGCCCTGATCGCCGCCGCGTTCTGGCTGTGGCGCAAGTTCAAAGCCAGCCAACAGTCTCACCCCGAGGCGAAGCTGGATGCGCCGCTGAAGATGGTGCGCTGCGCCCATTGCGGCGTACACCTACCCAATGACCGGGCGCTGCAGCAGGGCAACGAGTGGTATTGCAGCCAGGCACACCTGCAACAGGGCCCAGGCCGCCAGAACTGAACCTGAATCACCTGAACCCCTTCGCGGGCACGCCCGCTCCCACAGGAACCCTGCAGGCCTTGAGCCTTTTGCAGTACCTGTGGGAGCGGGCGTGCCCGCGAAGAGGCCAGTGAATCCAACATCACTTATCCCTCCCCGACCCTTTCGCACCATTTGCGACCCCTCCCCCGCCACCAGCATTGACCCACCCCGACAAAACTCGCTAAATCCTATTTATCCGCATAAATATGAAAAATAGCGAAATGCTCAAACCCAAACGCAAGCGCCAGAAGCTGTCCGATGTGATCGTCGAATCGGTCAAGCGCTCGATCGTCACCGAAGCGCTGCACCCCGGCGACCGCCTGCCCACCGAGCGTGAGCTGATGGAGCATTTCGAGTGCTCCAAGGGTACCGCCCGCGAAGCGCTCAAGGCCCTGGAGGTCGAGGGCCTGGTCAGCACCCGCACCGGCCCGAGCGGCGGCGCCTACCTCAATGAAGTCGGCACCGAACCTGCCAGCCGCGCGCTGCGCAACTACCTGCACTTCCAGCACCTGGACGGCGAACAGGTGTACCAACTGCGCAAGGTCATCGAGGTGGAGCTGGCGGTATCGGTAATGGGCAAGCTGAGCGAAGCCGACTACGCCGCGCTGCAGGCCAACATCGACTTCTGCAGCGCCCCGGAAGACAGCGAGGAAGGCCAGCGCGAACAGCGCCTGGCGGAGCTGGAATTCCACACCCTGCTGGCCGACCGCTGCCCCAACCCGTTGCTGCGTTTCATGGCGGTGTTCCTCAACGACCTGCTGCGCGACCTGGTGGTGCTGAAAAAGGCCTACCTGCCCAAGCGCCAGCAGTTCGCCGCTGCCAACATCGCCTACCACAAGCAATTGCTGACCGCCCTGCGCGCCAGCGACGAGCCCGCCGTACGCCGGCTGATGCACGAACACATGTGCGACGCCGAACACCACATGACCGCGCTGGAAGGCGAGGTTGCCCGCAACTTCCTGCTGGAGTTCGAACACCACCACTGATCCGCCTGGAAAGAGGCCTGCACACAGGCCCGGCCGTACCCGCTTTGTCATTGCCACTCCTGCCTAATAACCACAACCAAGGAGTTACTCATGCAAAGACGTACCCTGCTCAAGGCAGGCCTTGCCCTGGGTGCCTTAGGTAGCCTCCCCCTGGGGGCGCACCGGGCATTCGCCGAGCAACCATTGACCTTCTATGGGCTCAAATCCATGTCTGGCGCCTTCGCCAGCTACGGCAAGTACGCCGACATGGGCTCACGCCTGGCCATCGCCGAATACCCGCAACTGCTCGGCCACCCGCTCAAGTACAAGGTCATCGACACCGAAGGCAACGCCGGCAAGGCGGTGCGCAAGGTGCAGGAAGCCATCGGCCAGGATGGCGCCCGCTTCTTCCAGGGCTGCACCCTGTCGTCCTCGGCACTGGCGGTGTCGAAGGAAATTCACAAGGCCGGCGGCGTGTTCATGACCCCGGTCGGCGCTGACGAAATCACCGGCAAGGACTGCAATGCCTCGACCTTCCGCTGGTCGGTGCCCACCTACGGCGCCATCCGCGAAACGCTGGTGCCGATGATCCGCCAGCTGCCACAGGCCAAGCGCTGGTACACCATCACCCCGCAATACGTGTTCGGCGATGCCCTGCTGGACAACGCCCGCAAGGTGTTCGCCGAGCTCGGTGTGGAACACATCGGCAACAGCTACCACTCGCTGCAGGAGCAGGAGTTTTCCGGCTACCTGACCAACGCCATCGCCGCCAAGCCCGACGTGCTGGTGCTGCTCAACTTCGGCAGCCAGGCGTCCAATGCCCTGCGCCAGGCAGTGAATTTCGGCATCAAGGAGCGCATGAAAGTGCTGATTGTGTGGTCCGCCGGCCTCGATCAGTTCCAGGAGCTGGGCAGCGACGTGCTCGAAGGCGTTTACCTGGGCGCGCAGTACTGGCACCAGGTCGATACCCCACTGAACAAGCAGCTGGTCGCTGCCACCCGCAAGGCCTATGGCATCAACCCCAACTACCCGCTGGCGGCCGACTACATCGGCACCAAGGTCATGCTCGAAGCCATCATCAAGGCCGGCAGCCTGGATGGCGCCGCCGTGTCCGCGGCATTGCAGGGCATGCGCTTCCAGGGCCCGACCGGCGAAGAACTGATCCGCCCGGGCGACCACCAGGTGCTCAAGGATTACTACCTGCTGCGCGGCAAGCCCCAGGGGCAGATGCGCGATGAGGACGACCTGGCCGAAGTCATCAGCTCGGGCCGCTCGTTCGTCGAAGTCGACCACACCGGTTGCGCCCTGGCCTGAAGCCGCGGCGTCAGTCACAAACACTCGTACAGGCAGCCGCATCGCGCGCTGTCGAGGGCACGCTCATGCTCGATTTGTACCTGTTCCAACTGCTCAACGGCCTGGGCCTGGGGATGATCTACTCTCTCATCGCCGTGGGCCTGACGATCATTTTCGGCCTGCTCAACTTCGTCAACTTCGCCCACGGCGCGTTCTTCTTGCTGGGCGCCTACCTGTGCTACACCGCCGTGGCCATTACCGGCAACTTCTGGCTGGCCCTGCTGATCGCACCGCTGGTGGTGGCGGCGCTGGCCTGGGCGGTCGAGCGTCTGCTGATCAAACGCATCTACCACCTGCCGCACACCTTCCAGATCCTCGTCACCCTCGGTATCGCGCTGATCATCCAGGAAGCCTCGGTACTGATCTGGGGCCCGGTGGGCAAGAACATCGCCGTGCCGCCGGAATTGCGCGGTGTGCTGATCGTCGGTGACTTCATCTACCCCTACTACCGGCTGTTCCTGATCGGTTTCGCCGCGCTGATCGGCCTTGGCCTGTGGCTGCTGCTGGAGCGCACCCGCTTCGGCGCCCTGGTGCGGGCCGGCAGCGAAAGCACCGAAACCGTGTCGCTGCTGGGCACCAACATCTTCCGCCTGTTCTCCCTGACCTTCGCCCTGGGCGTGGGCCTGGCCGGCGTGGCGGGCGTGCTGTTCGCACCGCTGCGTGGCGCGCAGCCCTTCGTCGGCCCGGAAATCCTCGGCATCGCCTTCGTGGTGGTGGTGATCGGCGGCATGGGCTCGTTCGGCGGCGCCCTGGTCGGCGGCCTGCTGGTGGGTGTGGTGCAAAGCATGATGACCAGCCTCTGGCCGCAAGGCGCCAGCCTGATGATCTACGGCGCCATGGCCGCAGTGATCCTGGTCCGTCCCTATGGCCTGTTCGGGAGAGCCTGAGATGAGCGAGAAAAACCCATTGCCAGTCGCCAAGGGCCGCGCCCCGGCCCTGCTGTTGCTGGTGGTCGCCAGCCTGGTGGCGCTGCCGCTGCTGCTGCCATCGGCCACCCTGGCCACCGAGATCCTGATCTTTGCCCTGGCGGCGCTGGCCTGCAACCTGCTGCTCGGCTACACCGGCCTGCTGTCGTTCGGCCAGGGCATCTTCTTTGGCGTGGGCGCCTATGGCGCGGCGCTGCTGATGATCCACCTGCAGTGGGGCATGTTCGCCGCGCTGCTTGGCGCAGCCGTGTTCGGTGCCTTCCTGGCGCTGCTGGTAGGCGCCCTGGCGATCCGCCGCACGGGTATCTACTTCGTCATGCTGACCCTGGCCTTCAGCCAGATGGCCTACTTCCTGGCCTACACCCTCAGCGGCTGGACCGGCGGTGACAACGGCCTGCTCGATGTGCCCCGGCCCAACATCGAAATTGCCGGCCATGTGCTGGTCGACCTGGCCGACCCACGGCACTTCTATGTGTTCGTCGCGGTGCTGTTCCTGCTGATCTTTGCCGGCGCCCTGCGGGTGATCCGTTCGCCATTCGGCAGCACGCTGCTGGCCATCCGCGAAAACGAGACCCGCGCCGCAGCCATCGGCTACGACACCCGCCACTTCAAGATCCTGGTGTTCATGCTGTCGGGCGCCATCACCGGTATCGCCGGGGCGCTGTACGCCATGCTGCTGCACTTTGCGCCGCTGTCGAACATCGACCTGATGATGAGCGAGAACATCCTGATCATGACCATCGTGGGTGGCACCGGCTCGCTGTTCGGCTCGCTGCTGGGGGCCGGCGCCATCGTGCTGCTGGGCGACGTGCTGTCGGAGCTGTGGCCGCGCTGGCTGATGCTGCTGGGTGTGATCCTGATCCTGGTGGTGGTGTTCATGCGTGGCGGGCTGTGGGGCGGCCTGGCCGAACTGGGCAAGCGCCTGCTGGCTAACCGCAATGCCAATGACAAACCCCAGGCCAAGACCAAGGAGACTCTGTGATGAGCGACTACCTCCTGGAAACCCGCCAGCTGGAGCTGGCCTACGGGCCGTTCAAGGCGGTTGCGGGTGTCGACCTCAAGGTTCGCGCCGGCTCCATCCATACCATCATCGGCCCCAACGGCGCCGGCAAGACCAGCCTGTTCCACTGTCTGACCGGCGAGCGCCAGGCCACCGCAGGCAAGATCCTGTTCAACGGCCAGGACATCATCCGCAAGCCGTCCCACGGGCGCGTGGCGCTGGGCATGGCCCGTTCGTTCCAGCTCACCAGCCTGTTCCAGAACCTGTCGGTGCGCGAGAACCTGCGCCTGGCCGCCCAGGGCCGCGATGGCCTGGGTGCGCTGAACTTCTGGCGCAGCGTCGAGCACAAGCGCAGCCACTGGGACACCGCCGACCAGGTGCTGGAGCGCCTGAAGCTTGCCGCCCGCGCCGAGACCCTGGCCGGCGAGCTGTCGCACGGCCAGCAACGGGTGCTGGAGGTGGGCATGTCGATCTGCGCCAAACCCACCCTGCTGATGCTCGACGAACCCACTTCGGGCATGGGCATCGACGACATCCCGGTGATGACCGACTTGATCAGCGACCTCGGCCGCGACCACACCGTGCTGCTGATCGAGCACAACATGAGCATCGTCATGTCGATCAGCCAGCGCATCACGGTGATGAGCCACGGCCAGATCCTGGTCGAGGGTACCCCTGAACAGGTGCGCAACGACGAGCGTGTCCGCACCGCCTACCTTGGAGAGGCCGCCTGATGCTCAACGTCGATTCGATCCACTCCTACTACGACAAGAGCCATGTGCTCGAAGGCGTCTCGCTCAAGGTCGAGGCTGGCGAACTGGTGACCCTGCTGGGGCGCAACGGCGCCGGCAAGACCACCACCCTGCGCAGCATCCTCGGCATCGTCCGCCCACGGCAGGGGCAGATCAGCTTCAACGGCCAGCAGCTGGTCGGCCGCGAAATCTTCGATATCGCCCGGCTCGGCATTGCCCTGGTGCCGGAGCACCGCGGCATCTTTCGCCAGCTCAGCGTGGAGGAGAACCTGAGGATTGCCGTTCGCAAGGACAGCCGCTGGCAGTTGGAAGACGTGTACAGCATGTTCCCGCGGCTGAAGGAACGGCGCCGCAACGGCGGTTTCGCCCTGTCCGGCGGCGAGCAGCAGATGCTGGCCATCGCCCGCGCCCTGCTCAACGGCCCCAAGCTGCTGATCCTCGACGAGCCCACCGAAGGCCTGGCCCCGGTGATCGTCGACGAACTGGTGAGGATTCTGCGGCGGATCAAGGACGAAGGCCTGTCGATCCTGCTGGTGGAACAGAACCTGATGGTCTGCGACGCCCTCGCTGACCGCCACTACGTGCTGGAACAGGGCCGCGTCGCCTACCAGGGCAGTGCGGCGCAGTTCCGCGAGGACCCGAGCATCAAGAACCGTTACCTGGCCCTTAGTGCCTGACCCAGATCCGTTTTTCTGTACCGGCCTCTTCGCGGGCTTGCCCGCTCCCACAGGTACTCCACCGGCCTGAGAGAGGTGAGATCCCTGTGGGAGCGGGCAAGCCCGCGAAGAGGCCGGCACAAGCAACCCAGTCATTTCAGGAGAGATGAACCATGAACACCCGCATCGATCCCTCGCAGCACCTGCTCGACCAAGGCCCGCTGGTCAACCGCGATCGCCTCTGGCAATCGCTGATGGACCTGGCCCGGCTCGGCGCCACCGCCAAGGGTGGCGTATGCCGCCTGGCCCTGACCGACCTCGACCGCCAGGCCCGCGACCTGTTCGTGCGCTGGTGCGAAGACGCCGGCTGCACGGTCAGCATCGACGCCATCGGCAACATCTTCGCCCGCCGCCCGGGGCGCAACCCGGCCCTGCCACCAGTGATGACCGGCAGCCACATCGACACCCAACCCACCGGCGGCAAGTTCGACGGCTGCTACGGGGTCATGGCCGGCCTCGAGGTACTGCGCACCCTGAACGACCTGGACCTGACCACCGAGGCCCCGCTGGAAGTGGTGGTATGGACCAACGAGGAAGGCTCGCGCTTCCCGCCGTGCATGATGGGCTCGGGGGTCTTCGCCGGTAAGTTCGGCCTGCAGGAGACCCTGGCCAAGGTCGACGATCAGGGCCTGTCGGTAGGCGCGGAACTCCAGCGCATCGGTTACGCCGGCCCGCGCGCGCCCACCGGGCATGCCGTCGGTGCCTACTTCGAAGCACATATCGAACAAGGCCCGGTGCTGGAAGACCAGCGCACCACCATTGGCGTGGTCCAGGGCTGCCTGGGCCAGAAATGGTTCGACCTGGTACTGACCGGCGTCGAGGCCCATGCCGGCCCCACCCCGATGCACCTGCGCAAGGATGCCCTGGTCGGTGCCGCCGAGGTGGTGGCTGCGGTCAACCGCGTGGCGCACGCCCACCAGCCGCATGCCTGCGGCACCGTCGGCTGCCTGAACCTGCACCCGGGCTCGCGCAATGTCATCCCCGGCCAGGTGCAGATGACCATCGACCTGCGCCACCTCGACCCCGAGCACCTCGCCGCCATGGTCAGCGAAGTACGCGCGGCCATTGAAACCAGCACGGCAAGACACGGGTTGAGTTTCGAGCTGACGCCAACCGCCGACTTCCCGCCGCTGTACTTCGCCGAGCAGTGCGTGGACGCCGTGCGCCAAGGCGCGCGGGAGCTGGGCCTGAGCCACATGGATATCGTCAGCGGCGCCGGCCACGACGCGATCTTCCTCGCCGAACTGGGCCCGGCCGGGATGATCTTCGTGCCTTGCGAGGGCGGCATCAGCCACAACGAAATCGAAAATGCCGCGCCACAGGACCTGGCCGATGGCTGCGACGTGCTGCTGCGCGCCATGTTCCAGGCCGCCAACCCAGGAGCCCGTTGAGATGACCCAGAAAACCGCGATTGGCGAGTTCACCGCCGTCGAACTGCTCGAGTTGTACCAGCGCCGCCAACTCTCACCGGTCGAGGTGATCGACGATGTGCTGGCGCGCATCGACCTGCACAACCCGGCGGTCAACGCCTATTGCCATGTCGACGGCGAAGGTGCCCGCGCCGCCGCCCGCGCCAGCGAACAGCGCTGGCAGCGTGGCGAGCCCTGCGGCCGGCTGGATGGCGTACCCGCCTCGATCAAGGACCTGACCCTGACCCGGGGCATGCCCACACGCAAGGGCTCGCGCACTACCTCGGGCGCAGGCCCGTGGGAAGTCGATGCGCCCTTCACGGCCTTCATGCGCGAAGCCGGCGCTGTGTTGGTGGGCAAGACCACCACGCCGGAGTTCGGTTGGAAGGGGGTGACCGACAACCCGCTGTACGGAATCACCCGCAACCCCTGGGATACCCGGCTGACCGCCGGCGGCTCGTCTGGTGGCGCCGCAGCGGCAGCCGCGCTGAACCTGGGCGTGCTGCACCAGGGCAGCGATGCCGGCGGCTCTATTCGTATCCCTTGCGCCTTTACCGGCACCTTCGGCATCAAGTCGACATTCGGCTACGTACCGCAATGGCCGGCCAGTGCCATGACCGTGCTGTCGCACCTGGGGCCGATGACGCGCACCGTCGACGATTCGGTACTGATGCTCGACTGCGTCGCCCGCCCCGATGCCCGTGACGGGTTGGCCGGCGCACCCAGGCAGGCGCCGTGGCTGGGCCAGGAACAGGACCTGAGCGGCCTGCGCATCGCCTACAGTGCCAACTTCGGTTACGTGCAGGTCGACCCGCAGATCCAGGCACTGGTAGCCCAGGCCGTGCAGCGCCTGGCACGGCTGGGCGCACAGGTTGAGGAAGTCGACCCAGGGTTCGGTGACCCGCTGGAGACGTTCAATACCCTGTGGTTTGCCGGCGCGGCGCGCTTGGCCAGTGCGTTCAGCGATGAACAGCGAACGCTGCTTGACCCAGGGCTGCGCTGGATCGCCGAACAGGGAGCGCGCATCAGCCTGGGCGAATACACCCAGGCCCTGGAGGCACGGGCAGAGTTGATCGCGAAGATGAATGCCTTCCACCAGCGTCATGACCTGCTGGTATCGCCGATGCTACCGCTGGTGGCATTCGAGGCAGGGCACAATGTGCCGCCGGAGTCGGGGATGACGCAGTGGATGGAATGGACGCCGTTCAGCTATCCCTTCAACCTGACCCAGCAGCCGGCGGCTTCGGTGCCCTGCGGGTTCACCCGCGAGGGGTTGCCGGTGGGGCTGCAGGTGGTGGCCGGGCGCTTTGCCGATGAGCAGGTACTGCGGGTGTGCAAGGTCTATGAGCAGCATTACCCTAGCCGGCACTTGCAGGCACCGATTACCGGTTGAGTGCTCTATTGGACCCGCCGGCTGGAATATTTATTGGCCTTGCTGGCCTCATCGCCGGCAAGCCGGCTCCCACAGGTAAAGCACAGGTCCCGAGGCTGTAGGTGGACTTGTGGGAGCTGGCTTGCCAGCGAAAGGGCCGCAAAGCGGCCCCGGCAATCTCAGCTCAACCTACCGGTTGAGTACTCTATTGGCCCCGCCGGCTGAAATATTTATTGGCCTTGCTGGCCTCATCGCCGGCAAGCCGGCTCCCACAGGTAAAGCACAGATCCCGAGGCTGTAGGTGGACCTGTGGGAGCTGGCTTGCCGGCGAAAGGGCCGCAAAGCGGCCCCGGCAATCTCAGCTCAACCTACCGGTTGAGTACTCTATTGGCCCCGCTGGCTGAAATATTTATTGGCCTTGCTGGCCTCATCGCCGGCAAGCCGGCTCCCACAGGTAAAGCACAGGTCCCGAGGCTGTAGGTGGACCTGTGGGAGCTGGCTTGCCGGCGAAAGGGCCGCAAAGCGGCCCTGGCAATCTCAGCTCAACCGCCCGGCTGGCGCATACGGCGCCGGGTCAATGATCGGCTCTGCCCCGGTCAACAGGTCGGTAAACAGCTGGCACGAAGCCGGCGCCAGCACCAGCCCGTTGCGGTAATGCCCGCAGTTCAACCACAGCCCCGCATGCCCCGGCACCGGCCCGATATATGGAATACCTTCCGGCGACCCCGGCCGCAGCCCGGCCCAGTGCGCCACCACCGTGGCCCCCTCTAGCTCAGGCAGCAACTCCACCGCCGAGGCCTTCAGGCTCTCCAACGCCTCCTCGGTCGGTGTCTTGTCGTACCCGGCATGCTCCAGCGTGCTACCCACCAGAATATGCCCATCCCGCCGAGGGATCGCATAGCGCCCCTTGGCCAACACCATGCTTGGCAGGAAGTCTTCGGCACATTTGAACAAAATCATCTGGCCCTTCACCGGCTCCACCGGCAATTCCAGGCCGAGCGTACGCAGCAGGTCGCCACTCCAGGCGCCGGCACTGAGCACCACCTCATCCGCCGCCAGCACGCCGTCTGCCGTCTGCACACCGGTCACGCGACCGCCTTGCTCGGCGAAGCCGGTAATCTGGCAGTGCTCACGCAAGGTCACGTTGGGCAACGCCAGCAACGCCGCCTTGAGCGACTTCACCAGGCGAGGGTTGCGCACGTTGGCCACGCCGGCCATGTAGATGGCACGCTTGAAGCCCGGGCCCAGCACCGGCACCGCGTCATAGGCCGCCGAGATATCCACGGCACTCAGCGGCCGCTGCTCACGCTCGGCCCAGGCCAGCGCTTCGGCCTCGTCGTCCAGGTCGAGCCAGTACAGGCCGGTAGTGTGCACTTCGGGGTCGACGCCGGTGCTGGCGAACAAACGCTCGCCCAGCTGTGGATAAAAGTCTTGCGACCAGTGTGCCAAGGCGGTCACGGCCGGGCTGTAGCGCCACGGGTACAGCGGCGAGACGATGCCACCGCCGGCCCAGGACGACTCACGGCCGACCTCACCCTGGTCACACACCACCACCTGCCCGACCTTCGCCGCCAGGTTGAATGCCGTCAGCAGGCCGATCACCCCGCCACCGACCACCACTACTTGCTTGCTCATCTGTCGATCCAACACCTGAAGTAAATCCGCGATGCACCGGGCATCATTCAACCTTCAGCTTCCCCAGCAGTGCACGCTGTCTTCGACGGCACCCGGATTGCGCTGCACGCCGGCCTGGTCGAGCTGGAAATCGCCACAGCGGTCCTGCGCCATCAGCCCGCTCGGCAGCCGCCGGGCGCGCAGCGTGAAGGTGTCGCTGTCGCGCTGGGCCTGCAGGCTGTAATAGCGGGTACCGTCGGGCAAGGCCGGGTCGCCCTCGGCGTATTGGCCAGTGCGTACGCGGTGGCGCTCCAGGCGCAGGGCGGCATCATGCAGCAGGCCAACCACTTCGCTGCGCGCGGCTCGCCGTAGCTGGTCGCTGTAACTGGGGTAGGCAATGGCTGCCAGAATGCCGGTCACGGCCAGCACAATCAACAACTCGATCAGGCTCAAGCCTTGCTGCATGTCAGTCTCCTCGCAATCTCTGCCGCCAGGCAATGCGCCGGGTCGTGTCCTCGCCCATGGCATAGACCGCTTCCAGCACATGCCGTGACTGGGTTTGCAGGCTGACGGCGGTGACGCGGTACAGGGTGACCTGCTGCCCTTCCGGCATATGCGCCGCGTGTTCGCTGGTACCCAGATTCTGCAAATGGAAATAGCCGGTTGGCGTGCGCTGCCACTGCCCGCTCAGGTCATGCGGTCGAGCGGGTGGCGGGCACGCCTCGCAAGGGTCGGGGGGAGCCCGCTCGAGCTCGCCTGCCCCTGCCAGCAGCGTGGCCTCGGCCTGCTCCAGCGCCAGCAGGCCTTCTCTCAGATAGCCGGTCATTCGCGTTTGCGCCAGCGCATCACGCAGGGCGGACGCCGCAAGCAGCCCAAGCAGCAGGCTCAGGACCAAGGCCAACAACAGGACTATGCCACACTGACGATTCATGAGGCCGGCACCGGGTTGCGGATTGCGACGCTCAGTTCATGGTGCTGTTCAAGTTCGAGCGTGGGTTCGTAAAGCGTCAGGGCAATATCCACCCCCTCACCCTGTGCCATTTGCACACGCTGCAAACGCATTGACCGCACATTTTCAACCAGCGGCTGGAAATTGCTGTTGTTGCGTTTGAATCTCAGCGTATTGCCCTCGAGTTGGTAGACATATCTGCTGATGGGGTGAACCTGTGGGTAGCCCTCCTTCAACTCATCGTCCACAGACACTTTGCTAGTACAGTCCGTGTGCAGGAACCACTGCGGCCCACCGGCTTGCCCAGGTAACTCCGCCACGACCAGGCTAAGGGTGGATGCTTCGACTTCCATCGGCCGGGCGAATGCGTGCTCTGCGCTCGAACTGCCGAAGTGCTTTGGCTGCAGTCGCAAGCAGCCGAACATCCCGGTCATGCGGATATCCTGGGCCATTCGCAGCAATGCCAGGCGAGCTTCATCCTGCATGCGTACTGCCGTGCTTTGCAGCCGCCAGGTATGGTGGGCCGAGGCAAATAGCTGGCTGGCCGCCGCCAACAGCAGCAACCCGATGGTCAGCGCCAGCATCAGCTCAAGCAAGCCGAAACCACGCTGGGCGCGGCTCATGGCCGCCCCCTTTCATGCTCGCTGTGCGCCGCCATTGCCGCCTTCCCATCGCGACGCGCGTCCTCCGCAGCCTGCAATGCCTGCAGTTGCAGGCCTGCCGCTGCGAACATACCCACGGCCACCACACCCACCGCCAACAACACTTCCAGAAGCGTCATGCCCCGTTGTCTTGCGTGCATCCCTGCACCTCCTGCGACTTTTCCTGCAATTGCATTGAACCCGGGCGACTGGACCGCCGGTCCAACGACCGTGAAGCTACAGCCAAGCACTTCCAGGGAGGAATGCACGGTGAAGCAACGAGGTGTAACACTGATACAAATGTTGTCGGCCCTGGCGGTGGCCGCATTGCTGACACAGCTCGGCATGCCGGCCTACGCCAGATTGAGCGACGACCTACACAGGGCGGCAGCTGCACGAGACCTGGCGCAGGCGCTGCGCAGCGCGCGCAGCCATGCCATGTTGCAAAGCCAGCCGGTGCTGGTGCAGGCGTTGGACGGTAATTGGGGGAATGGTTGGCGGGTGATGCTGGAGCATAACCATCAGGTGCTGCGTGAGCAGCGTCTTTCACGGCCGCTGAAGATCACGAGCAATCGAGGTGAGCAGCTGAAATTCAGTGCGCAAGGGGTTCCGCTTGGGGCAACCAGTAATTGGTTAGGTTCAACGATGGAGATTTGCGAGCGCTTGACCGCAACTAGCCAGTATCAAGTGGTGATGGCATCGACTGGCAGGGTCAGGGTAGATATAGGAGAGCCAAAAAAATCCCGATGCAAAGACACCTCCAGCTAGCATACGTGGTCGTTATGGGAGCGGCCTTGTGTCGCGAAAGGGCTGCAAAGCAGCCCCAGGATTTCAGCGTTGGCGCTGATATTGCCGGGGCCGCTTTGCGGCCCTTTCGCGACACAAGGCCGCTCCCACATAAAACAGCACCAGGTGGGGGCCGTTTCAGATCAGCGACCGAACCCGTAACTCCTTGGGCATGGAGAAGGTGATGTTCTCTTCCCGCCCATCCAGCTCTTCAGCACCGCTGGCGCCCCAAGCCTTGAGCTGCTCGATCACACCACGCACCAGCACTTCGGGGGCCGAAGCACCGGCGGTGATGCCGACCCGCGCCGTCTGCTCGAACCAGCCACGCTGCAGGTCCTCGGCACCGTCGATCAGGTAGGCCGGGGTGCCCATGCGCTCGGCCAGCTCGCGCAGGCGGTTGGAGTTGGAGCTGTTCGGGCTGCCGACCACCAGTACCACGTCGCACTCGTCCGCCAGTTGCTTGACCGCGTCCTGGCGGTTCTGGGTGGCGTAGCAGATGTCGTCCTTGCGCGGGCCGCCAATGTTCGGGAAGCGCGCACGCAGGGCGTCGATGACGCGGCTGGTGTCGTCCATCGACAGCGTGGTCTGGGTGACGAAGGCCAGGTGGTCCGGGTCCTTCACCTGCAGGTTGGCAACATCCTCCTCGTCTTCGACGAGGTAGATGGCGCCACCGTTGCTGGCGTCGTACTGGCCCATGGTGCCTTCGACTTCCGGGTGCCCTTCGTGGCCGATGAGGATGCACTCACGGCCGTCGCGGCTGTACTTGGCCACTTCGATGTGCACCTTGGTCACCAGCGGGCAGGTGGCATCGAACACTTTCAGGCCACGGCCAGCGGCTTCCTGGCGCACGGCCTGGGAAACCCCGTGGGCACTGAAGATGACGATGACATCGTCCGGTACCTGGTCCAGCTCTTCGACGAAGATGGCGCCGCGGTTGCGCAGGTCTTCCACCACGAACTTGTTGTGCACCACTTCGTGACGCACATAGATCGGCGGGCCGAAGACTTCCAGCGCGCGGTTGACGATCTCGATCGCCCGGTCGACCCCCGCGCAGAAGCCGCGAGGGTTGGCGAGTTTGATTTGCATGCTCGGCTCCAGGCTTACAGGGCCTTCACCTCGAGGATCTCCACCTCGAAGGTCAGGGTCTTGCCAGCCAATGGGTGATTGAAGTCGATGGTCACCTGGTCGTCATCGAACGCTTTGACCACACCGGGCAGCTCGGTGTTGGCGGCGTCGTTGAAGATGATCAACAGCCCTTCGGACAACTCCATGCCCTCGAACTGGGACCGCGGCATGACTTGCACGTTCTGCGGGTTGGGCTGGCCGAAGGCGTTCTCCGGGGCCACCACGACGGTACGCTTGTCACCGCCCTTGAAGCCGAACAAGGCGTTCTCGAAACCTGGCAGCAGGTTGCCATCGCCAACCTTGAAGGTGGCCGGGGCCTTGTCGAACGTGCTGTCGACGGTGTCGCCGTTTTCCAGGTGCAGCGCGAAGTGCAGGGTGACTTCGGTGTTCTGGCCGATACGGGTGTCAGTCATGGACCGGATCCTCGGACTTCTTGCTCTTGAACATATCCAGCGCCAGCATCACCGCACCAACGGTAATGGCGCTGTCGGCCAGGTTGAAGGCCGGGAAGTAATGGCGGTTCTGCCAATGCACCAGGATGAAGTCGACCACATGGCCGAGCACGACGCGGTCGTACAGGTTGCCGATCGCGCCACCCAGCACCAGCGCCAGCGCCACGGCCAGCCAGGTCTCGTTGCGCCCCAGGCGCTTGAGCCACACCACCAGCACGGCACTGACCACCACGGCGATCAGGGCGAACAGCCAGCGCTGCCAGCCGGAGCTTTCCGCCAGGAAGCTGAACGCCGCGCCAGTGTTGTAGGCCAGGGTCCAGCTGAAGTAGTCAGGGATGACGACAACCTGCTGGTACATGGTCAGGGCATTGTTGAAATACAGCTTGGTGGCCTGGTCAAGGACCAGTACCACCAGGCTCAGCCAAAGCCATGCAAGGCGCCCGAAGCGCCCCGCTGCAGGGTTAGGCATAGTGGCGCACCTCGCCGGAACCGCTCAGGTTGTCGACGCAACGGCCGCAGATTTCCGGGTGCTCCGGGTGGCTGCCGACGTCGGCGCGGAAGTGCCAGCAACGGCCGCACTTGGCGTGGCCGGACTTGACCACTTGCAGCTTGAGGCCTTCGACTTCGGTGGCCACGGCTTCGGCTGGCGCCTGCACGAACGGCACCACGCTGGCAGCCGAGGTGATCAGCACGAAGCGCAGTTCGTCGCCCAGCTTGCCCAGGTCGGCGCTCAGGCCTTCGTCGGCGTACAGGGTGACTTCAGCCTGCAGGTTGCCGCCGATGACCTTGGCGGTACGCTGGTTTTCCAGCTCCTTGTTGACCGATGCCTTGACGGCCATCACGCGGTCCCAGTAGGCGCGGTCCAGTTCGGTGCCTTCCGGCAGTTCGCTCAGGCCCTGGTACCAGCCGTTGAGCATTACCGACTCGTTGCGCTCGCCTGGCAGGTACTGCCAGATTTCGTCGGCGGTGAACGCCAGGATCGGCGCGATCCAGCGCACCAGCGCCTCGCTGATGTGGTACAGCGCGGTCTGGCAGGAACGGCGGGCGACACTGTTGGCGCCGGTGGTGTACTGGCGGTCCTTGATGATGTCGAGGTAGAAGCCGCCCAGCTCCTGCACGCAGAAGTTGTGCACCTTGGAGTAGACGTTCCAGAAACGGTACTCGCTGTAGTGCTCTTCCAGCTCGCGTTGCAGCAGCAGGGTGCGGTCTACGGCCCAGCGGTCCAGCGCCAGCATGTCTTCCGGGGCCAGCAGGTCGCGGGCCGGGTCGAAGCCGGACAGGTTGGACAGCAGGAAGCGTGCAGTGTTGCGGATACGGCGGTAGGCGTCGGCGCTGCGTTGCAGGATCTGCTCGGAAACGGCCATTTCACCGGAATAGTCGGTAGCGGCAACCCACAGGCGCAGGATATCGGCACCCAAGGTGTTGTTGACCTTCTCCGGCTCGATGGTGTTGCCCAGCGACTTGGACATCTTGCGGCCGTTCTCGTCCACGGTGAAGCCGTGGGTCAGCAGCTCGCGGTACGGCGCGTGGCCGTCGATGGCGCAACCGGTCAGCAACGACGAGTGGAACCAGCCGCGGTGCTGGTCGGAACCTTCCAGGTACAGGTCGGCACGCGGGCCGGTGGCGTGGCCAATGTCATGCGAGCCACGCAGCACGTGCCAGTGGGTGGTACCCGAGTCGAACCACACGTCCAGGGTGTCGGTGATCTTGTCGTACTGCTCGGCTTCAGCGCCCAGCAGTTCGGCGGCGTCCAGCTTGAACCAGGCCTCGATGCCTTCCTGTTCGACGCGCTTGGCCACTGCTTCCATCAGCTCGACGGTGCGTGGGTGCAGCTCGCCGGTCTGCTTGTGCAGGAAGAACGGGATCGGCACGCCCCAGTTGCGCTGACGCGAGATGCACCAGTCCGGGCGGTTGGCGATCATCGAATGCAGGCGCGCCTGGCCCCAGGCCGGCACGAACTTGGTGTCCTCGATGGCTTTCAGTGCACGCTCGCGCAGCGGCTCGCCGGTGGTCGGCTGCTTGTCCATTCCCACGAACCACTGCGCAGTGGCGCGGTAGATCAGCGGGGTCTTGTGGCGCCAGCAGTGCATGTAGCTGTGGCTGATGGTTTCGGTGTGCATCAGCGCACCGACTTCGCTCAGCTTCTCGACGATGGCCGGGTTGGCCTTCCAGATGAACTGGCCGCCGAAGAATGGCAGCGAGTCGACGTACACGCCGTTGCTCTGCACCGGGGTGAGGATGTCGTCGTTGACCATGCCGTAGCGCTTGCAGGTGACGAAGTCGTCTTCACCGTAGGCTGGCGAGGAGTGCACCACGCCGGTACCGGCGCCCAGTTCGACGTAGTCGGCCAGGTAGACTGGCGACAGGCGGTCGTAGAACGGGTGGCGGAAGTTGATCAGTTCCAGCGCCGAGCCCTGGGCGGTGGCGATGACCGAGCCTTCCAGGCTGTAGCGCTTGAGGCACGACTCCACCAGCTCTTCAGCCAGTACCAGCAGGCGCTCGCCGGTGTCGACCAGGGCGTACTTGAACTCCGGGTGGATGTTCAGTGCCTGGTTGGCCGGGATGGTCCACGGGGTGGTGGTCCAGATCACGATGGCGGCCGGCTTGGCCAGCGAAGCCAGGCCGAAGGCGGCTGCCAGCTTGGCCTCGTCGGCAACCGGGAAGGCAACGTCGATGGTCTGCGATTTCTTGTCGGCGTACTCGACTTCGGCCTCGGCCAGGGCCGAACCGCAATCGAAGCACCAGTTCACCGGCTTAAGGCCCTTGAACACGAAGCCTTGCTTGACCATCTCGGCCAGGGCACGGATTTCGCCGGCCTCGTTGGCAAAGTTCATGGTCTTGTACGGGTTGCCCCAGTCACCCAGCACGCCCAGGCGGATGAACTCGGTCTTCTGCCCTTCGATCTGCTCGGCGGCGTACTCGCGGCACAGCTCGCGGGTGCGGTCGGCGGACAGGTGCTTGCCGTGGGTGACCTCGACCTTGTGCTCGATCGGCAGGCCATGGCAGTCCCAGCCCGGCACGTACGGTGCATCGAAGCCGGCCAGGGTCTTGGAACGGACGATCATGTCCTTGAGGATCTTGTTCAGCGCATGACCGATGTGAATCTTGCCGTTGGCATAGGGCGGGCCGTCGTGCAGGACGAACTTGGGACGATCCTTGCCAATTTCGCGCAGCTTCTGGTACAGGCCAATGCTGTCCCAGCGCTGCAGGATCTGCGGTTCGCGCTGAGGCAGGCCGGCCTTCATGGGGAAGGCGGTGTCCGGAAGGTTAAGCGTGGCTTTGTAGTCGGTCATTTCAGGCTCTTCGTTAACGGTTGAGCGTGCCAATGTGCACGTGCGGCGGCGATATCCGCATCGATCGCCGACTTCAGCGCCTCCAGGGAGGCGAATCGCTGCTCTTCACGCAGCTTGTGGTGGAACTCCACCGTCAGGCGCCGGCCGTAAAGGTCGCCGGCATAGTCCAGCAGATGAATCTCCAGGTGCGGGCGCCCGTCACCGGCAACGGTGGGGCGCACGCCGATATTGCCGACACCCGGCCAGGCCTTGCCGTCGATTTCGATGCTGGCCAGGTAGACCCCGGACAGCGGCACGCGGCGGCGCTTGAGCTGGATGTTGGCGGTAGGTGTGCCGAGCTGGCGGGCCAGCTTCTGGCCATGCAACACGCGGCCGCTGATGCGGTACGGGCGGCCCAACAGGTGCTCGGCCAGCTCGAAGTTGCCTTCGGACAGGGCTTTGCGCACCTCGGTGCTGCTGACCCGCAGGCCGTCCTGGATCACCGTGTTGGCAGCCTCGACGGTGAAGCCGTACTGCTTGCCGGCCTCGACCAGGAAGGTGAAGTCGCCAGCGCGGTCGCAGCCGAAGCGGAAGTCATCGCCCACTTCGAGGTGGCGTACACCCAGGCCGTCGACCAGGATGGCCTTGACGAAGGCATCGGCACTGAGCTTGCTCAGGCGCTGGTTGAATGCCAGGCACAGCACCCGGTCGATACCCTCGGCCGCCAGCAGCTCGATCTTGTCGCGCAGGCGGGCCAGGCGGGCCGGCGCGGTGTCGGGGGCGAAGTACTCGCGTGGTTGCGGTTCGAAGATCACCACGCAGGTCGGCAGGCCCAAGGCCTGGCCGCGCTCGCGCAGGCGCGCCAGGATCGCCTGGTGGCCGCGGTGAACCCCGTCGAAGTTGCCTATGGTGGCGACACAGCCCCGGTGCTCGGGGCGCAGGTTGTGAAGACCTCGAACCAGCTGCATAACGCGCTTCTTGCTCATAAAGTGGCCGATTATAACCACACCCGGGCGCTGGTGACAGGCAGCAGCGCCCAAGGGCGGCGTGGAATGCGAAAAACCGACGCCTGACCCGCCCGCTGCCTTAGTGCAAGGCCTTGCGGGCGAAATGCCGAGGCCGGAAGCCGCACAGGTACAGGCAGCCGAAATAGGTCACGATGCCCGCCAGTACCAGAGCCCCCAGGCGCACCAGGCGCTCGAGCATGTTGCCCTGCTCCCAGGCCGGCAGGTAATGCATGCCGGCCAGCAACACCGCCGACATCAGCCCCACTGCCAGCACCAGCTTGAGCAGGAACATCGGCCAGCCTGGCTGCGGCTGGAACAGCTGCTGGCTGCGCAGCTTCCAGAACAGCAGGCCGGCGTTCAGGCAGGCCCCCAGGCTGATCGCCAGGGCCAGGCCGGCATGCGCGAGCGGGCCGATCAGGGCCAGGTTGAACAGTTGGGTGCAGACCAGGGTGAATACCGCGATCTTCACCGGTGTACGGATATTCTGCTGCGCATAGAAGCCCGGTGCCAGTACCTTGACCAGAATGATCGCCAGCAAGCCCACGGAATAGGCGATCAGCGCCTTCTGGGTCATGGCTGCGTCGACGGCAGTGAACTTGCCGTACTGGAACAGCGCCACGGTCAGTGGCTCGGCGAGGATGGCCAGGGCCAGGGTGCATGGCAGCACCAGCAGGAAGCACAGGCGCAGGCCCCAGTCGAGGATCCGCGAGTATTCCTCGCGGTCCTTGTTGGCGTAGGTCTTGGCCAGCGTGGGCAGCAATATGGTGCCCAGGGCCACCCCCAGCACGCCGGAAGGCAGCTCCATGAGGCGGTCGGCGTAATACATCCACGACACCGAACCGGCCACCAGGAAGGAGGCGAAGATGGTGTTGATGATCAGCGAGATCTGGCTCACCGACACCCCGAGGATCGCCGGCAGCATCTGCTTGAGCACCCGCCACACGCCGGCATCACGCAGGTTCAGGCGTGGCAGCACGAGCATGCCGATCTTCTTCAGCGCTGGCAGCTGGTACAGCAACTGCGCCAGGCCGCCCGCCAGCACGCCCCAGGCCAGGGCCATGATCGGCGGGTCGAAATACGGCGTGAGCAGCACGGCGAAGGCAATCATCGCCACGTTCAGCAGGGTCGGGGTAAAGGCCGGCACCGAGAAACGGTTCCAGGTATTGAGGATCGCCCCGGCCAGGGACGACAGCGAGATCAGCAATATATAAGGAAAAGTCACGCGCAACAGGGCGGTGGTCAATTCGTATTTCTCGGCGCTGTCGACAAAACCTGGCGCGGTCGCCCACACCACCCACGGTGCCGCCAGAATGCCGATGGCGGTCACCAGCGCCAGAACCAGGGTCAGCAGGCCACTGACGTAGGCGACGAAGGTGCGGGTCGCCTCCTCGCCTTGCTGGGTCTTGTATTCGGCCAGGATTGGCACGAAGGCTTGGGAAAAAGCGCCCTCGGCGAAGATGCGCCGCAGCAGGTTGGGCAGCTTGAAGGCGATGAAGAAGGCATCGGTGGCGATGCCGGCACCGAAAACACGCGCCAGGATGGTGTCGCGGACAAAGCCCAGCACCCGCGAAATCATGGTGATCGAGCTTACCGCAGCCAGGGATTTGAGCAGGTTCATCGAAAAGATTCACGCCAAGGGCAGAGGACGCTGCCAGACAGCGTCCGAATGTGCGATACTCCCGCGCCTTCGCAGGGGAGCCAAAAATTCCCGAGTTTACAGGTCGCGCAGCAGAAAGGAATATTTCCCTCTTGTTGGCGCACCGCTCGGCGGAACCTTGCAGGTGGCCTTGACATCCGTTCGACTGATCGGCATGATTCGCGGCCTATTTTGTTTGCTATTTACCTAAAGTCTTTCGAGGAGCTCGACGGTGGCCAACACACCTTCCGCCAAGAAACGTGCAAAACAGGCTGAGAAGCGTCGCAGCCACAACGCCAGCCTGCGTTCCATGGTCCGCACCTACATCAAGAATGTAGTCAAGGCCATCGACGCAAAAGACGCCGAAAAAGCGCAAGCCGCTTACGTTCTGGCTGTGCCTGTAATCGACCGTATGGCCGACAAGGGCATCATCCACAAGAACAAGGCTGCTCGTCACAAAGGCCGTCTGAATGGCCACATCAAGGCGCTGAAAGAAGCTGCAGCTGCCTAAGCGACGTGCTAGTCGAAAAACCGACCCTAGGGTCGGTTTTTTGTTGCCTGCGATTTGACGGGCTTGCCTGGATAACCTGATCCGGCCTCATCGCCGGCAAGCCATGCGCGGTCCCTGTGGGAGCTGGCTTGCCGGCGATGGGCCGCAAAGCGGCCCCTTCTGCAATCTTACTTGGCAATCTGAATCTTCGGCGCCCACTGCAGCCATTCATCCTCGGCCTTGTCGAACAAGGCGAACGTCTGCTGCGGCCGTGCCGGGTTGCCCATCAGCTCGCCATCCGGCGTGGCAAAGGCGATACCGCCGTCGATCATGGTCTCCACCGACTCGGTACGCACCGTAACCCCCTTGACCAGCCCCCAGTCGAAACCGAAGCCGCTGCTGTTCCAGAAGCGGCTACCGCTGCGCACCAGGGCCGCATAGCGCGGTTCGATCAGGATATGGATCAACACGCGGTCAGCGCTCTGGCCCAGCTCGAAGCCCGTCACCTTGCCCACCGCAACCTCACGGTAGGTCACCGGCACGCCCGGCTTGATCGAGCCACGGCGCGGGGCGCTCAGCGTCAACGGCAGGCCGACTTCAGGCCCTGCCACCTGCGGGGCGTCGGCCAAGGCGATGAAATCGCGCTGTGGGCCACGGTCCTTGGCAGCCGGCTGCACTTCCAGGTACTGCCCGCCCACCAAGGTGTCGAGGTTCTGCGTACGCACCAGGCCAAAGGCCGGCTTGACCACCCAGAACTGCGTACCGACGCGGGCGATACGGTCCGCCGCTTCGGTAATGCGCGCCCGCAGCAGCACCGCCTGCAGGTCATCGGTCAGGTCGACGCTCTCGATGCTGCCCACATCCAGGCCACGGAAGCGGATCGCCGTGCCCGGCTTAAGGCCATCGGCACGGTCCACGCGAATGGTGATCAACGTACCCGCGCGGTTGACCGCATCCTGGCTGTCATGCAGGCGGAAGCGCGGGATGTGGCGTTTCAGGGGTACATCGGGCCGTGGCGTGTCGAATGCGATACCACCGGCCATCAGGGTTTGCAGTGATTCACTCTTGATCTTGATACCCGACAGGCCGCCCGTCAGGGTGATGCCACTGACATTCCAGAAGCGCGACGAACCGTTGACCAGCTTTTCGTATTCCTTCTCGATATGCACACCGATCAGGATGCGATTGCTGTTGCGGGCGAACTGGTAGCTTTGCACGCTACCCACCTTCACCTGGCGGTACATGACCGGGCTACCGACTTCCAGCGAACCCAGGGTGTCGGCGAACAGCACCATGTGCAGGCCTGGTGCCTTGAGGTCGAGCGGAGGCGCCTTGGCGCGGGCTTCGAACTCACGCTCGGGCCGCGCCCCTTTCTCACCAGGGCGAATGGCAATGTAGTTACCCTTGACCAGCGCCTCCAGGCCAGTGATACCCGCCAGGGAAATTGACGGTTTGACCACCCAGAACTGCGTGCCCTCGACCAGATAATCCTCGGCCAACGGGTCCAGCGTAAGCTCGGCCGATGCACTGGCCAGGTTGTCTGCCATTGTCAGGGCTTTGAGCGAGCCCACCTGGATGCCCTTGTACATGACCGGTGTACGGCCTGCCTGCAGGCCCTCGTAATCGCTCAATTTCACCTTTACCCGGATACCGGCCTGGGCCGCATCGAAGTCCTCATACAGACGGAACGGCAGGTTCGAGTCGGTAGGTGGGCTGTCCTTGCGGTGTTCCGGCGTGGCAAAGGCGATACCACCAGCAACAATGCTCGACAGCGATTCGCTACGCACTTTCACGCCCGAGAGCGAGGCATCGATGCTGACGCCGCTGGCATTCCAGAAACGCGTGTGCTTGCGCACCAGGCTGGCATAGGCCGGCTCGATGAAGACTTTGATCTCGACGGTGCTCTGGTCCTCGGACAGGCGGTAGCTTTTGACCCGGCCAACCTGGATCTGCTTGTAGAACACCGGGCTGTCACGGTTGAGCGACCCTAGCCGCTCGGCCTTGAGGGTAAGGTGCAGGCCCGGCTCGGTGTCCGACAGCGGCGGCGCCACCTTCAAGGCGGTAAAACGCTTGGTGCGCTCCCCCTCCCCCGGGCTGACGGCGATGTAGTTGCCTGACACCAGTGTTTCAAGGCCGGAAATACCCGCCAGGCTGACGCTCGGCTTCACCAGCCAGAAACGCGTACCTTTGGTCAGATGAGGCTCGGCAGCCTTGTTCATCTCGATGGTGGCGATCACCCCCTGGTTCTCGCCCTTGGCGTCGAGCACCAGGCTTTTGACCTTGCCAACCGGCATGCCCTTGTAGATCACCTCGGTCTTGTTGGCGACGATACCCTCGCCCGACTCGAAGCGAACCTCAATTTCCACACCGGCATCACGGTAAGCCTGCCACGCAAGCCAGCCACCGATCATCAAGGCGATCAAAGGCAGGATCCATATGGCCGACCAGTTCGAGGCAGGGCGGGTTTTAGCCGTTGGCAGGTCACTCATGGTCGTCATCCGACTCCGTGTTATCCCAAATCAGTCGGGGATCGAAAGTTAAAGCGGCAAGCATTGTCAGGATCACCACAGTTGCAAAGGCGACAGCGCCCAGGTTGGCTTCGACACTGGCTATTCGGCCGAAATTCACCACCGCCACCAGGATGGCGATGACGAAGATATCGAGCATGGACCAGCGCCCAATGAATTCGATGAAGCGGTACATCAATATCCGTTGCCGCGCCGAAAGCGGCTGCCGGCGCTGAACGGAGTACAACAGCAAGCCGATGCCCACCAGCTTGAACGTGGGCACCAGGATACTGGCAATGAACACCACGGCAGCAATGGGCACCATGCCATGCTTGAGCAAGGTGATGACGCCGGACATGATCGTGTCCGGGCTTCCTTGGCCCAGGGTGCTCACGGTCATGATCGGCAGCATGTTGGCCGGGATGTACAGGATCGACGCGGCAATCAGCAGCGCCCAGGTGCGCGCGATGCTGTTCGGCCGACGGGCATGCACGATGGCACCGCAGCGTGTACAGGTTTGTGAAGTGCTGTCTGGCTGTTGCCTGTTCAGCTCGTGACACTCATTGCAGACAAGAATGCCTGCATCAATCGCCCGCATGCAGGTCCTCCCCTGATAGCGCACTCCAGATCTGGTGCGGTGACATCACCACCTCGAGCCACACCTGGATCAATAACAGGCTGATGAAGCAGAACAGCCCCAGGCCCACGGTCAGCTCGGCCAGGTCCACCAGCTTGACGATGGCCACCAGCACGCCCATGAAATAGACCTCGAGCATGCCCCAGTCACGCAAGTGGTGATAGATGCGGTAGAACAGCAGGCCGAAACTACGCCCCACGTTCAGGCGGATGCTCAGGAGCACGACCAGCTGACAGAGCAGTTTTGCCAAAGGGATGGCCATGCTGCACAGGAACACCACTACGGCCACGCCGCGCATTTCCGAGTTGTACAGGCCCAGCACGCCGCTCCAGACGGTATCGTCCGATGTCTGGCCAAGCAGGTGCAGTTGCATGATCGGCAGGAAATTGGCAGGCACAAACAGCAGCAAGGCGGTGAGTACCAGGGCCAGGCTGCGGTTGACCACATTGTGCCGATGGGCGTAGAGCTCGTAGCCGCAGCGCGGGCATTGGGCCTTCTCATCATGCTGGAGCACGGGCTTGCGCAGCAGCAGGTCGCATTCATGACAGGCGACAAGCTCGTCCAGCGGCAACTGGGCCAAGGTTTCAGGTTCGTCAGGATTGGGCATATAGCGCTTCTGAATAGGTGCGTGGGCCTATTCTAGTGTTCTGGCTCGAATTGTGGGAGGCAACATAACAGCGGGCCTGCGCGACCTTTGTAGGAGCGGGCGAGTCGAGGCGTCGAACCGCCGCGAAACAGGCGACGTGGTGAATGGCACCGGCTTTGCCGGTGTTCGCGGGCTCGCCCGCTCCCACAGGGCTGCGTATGCCTGGGAATT
>NZ_DKHD01000009.1:0-56531 GCF_002453565.1 Pseudomonas sp. UBA6753
GATACAGGATTCAGGCCACTGGCTAAAACTCTCCAACCTTTCGGGGGCAGTCCACGTACCCCACGCGTCTTGAGAGCGGCGCAGTACCTGTGGGAGCGGGCAAGCCCGCGAAGAGGCCGGTAAGCCCAGTGCATATTTTGCGGGCAAAAAAAACGACACCTGCCAGAGGTGCCGTTTTCATGTCACGCGGTATTACTTGTGCAGCTCTTCCGCCGCATACAGCGTGTTCTCCAGCAGGCATGCGCGGGTCATCGGCCCGACGCCGCCCGGCACCGGCGTGATCCAGCCGGCGCGCGGCAGGGCGGTCTCGTAGACCACGTCGCCGACCAGCTTGCCGTCTTCCTGGCGGTTGATGCCCACGTCGATGACGATGGCACCTTCCTTGATCCACTCACCCTTGACCAGGCCCGGCTTGCCTGCGGCCACTACCACCAGGTCGGCGCGGCCGACATGGCCGGGGAGGTCCTTGGTGAAGCGGTGGCAGACGGTCACGGTGCAGCCGGCCAGCAGCAGCTCCATCGCCATCGGGCGGCCAACGATGTTGGAGGCGCCGACGATGACCGCGTTCATGCCGTACAGGTCCTGGCCGGTGCTTTCCAGCAGGGTCATGATGCCCTTCGGCGTGCACGGGCGCAGCAGCGGGATGCGCTGGGCCAGACGACCGATGTTGTACGGGTGGAAGCCATCCACGTCCTTGTCCGGGCGGATGCGCTCGAGCAGCAGCGAGGCGTCCAGGTGCGCCGGCAGCGGCAACTGCAGCAGGATACCGTCGACGGCCGGGTCGTCATTGAGGCGGTCGATCAGCTCGGTCAGGGCCTGCTGCGTGGTTTCGCTGGGCAGGTCGAACGCCTGCGAAATGAAGCCGACCTCTTCGCAGTCCTTGCGCTTGTGCGAGACATAGACTTGGGAGGCGGGGTCGGTGCCGACCAGGATCACCGCCAGGCCCGGCGTACGCAGGCCTTGCTGGCGACGCTCCACGACACGTTGAGCGATCTGCTGGCGCAGGCTGGCGGCGATCGCCTTGCCATCGATTAGGTGTGCAGTCATAGACGCGTGATTAACCATCGAGAAGGAAACAATTAAAGAGGGCGCATTCTCGCACGACATGGGCCAAGGGCAAAGGCGGGTGGTCGGGCAAATCCCCTAAGCCCTTAAATAATTTAAATTTTTTTGAGAAAGGTGTTGACGACTATCAGGCCCGCCTATAAGATTCGCCGCACTTGTCGGGCACAGCCTAGCACTGGTTGGCTAAGTCGGGCAGAATGAGTGGTTTAGCAGTTACCTGTTAAGATCTCGTTCGGTTAGGCTTCAAGCTTAAGCGCCCGTAGCTCAGCTGGATAGAGCATCCGCCTTCTAAGCGGATGGTCGCAGGTTCGAGTCCTGCCGGGTGCGCCATTAGGCAGCTTTGGCAAGCAAGTAGGCTGTAATGCAATATGGTGGGCGTAGCTCAGTTGGTAGAGCGCTGGATTGTGATTCCAGTTGTCGTGGGTTCGATTCCCATCGTCCACCCCATATTCTTCAAAGGCGCCTCGATAGCATCTGGCGCCTTTGTTTTAAGCGTTACGCGGACGTGGTGAAATTGGTAGACACACTGGATTTAGGTTCCAGCGGCGCAAGCTGTAAGAGTTCGAGTCTCTTCGTCCGCACCATGCTTCTGTAAGGCTGTACCGCAACATCGCAAGACTGCAATATGGTGGGCGTAGCTCAGTTGGTAGAGCGCTGGATTGTGATTCCAGTTGTCGTGGGTTCGATTCCCATCGTCCACCCCATATTCTTCGAAGGCGCCTTGATCGTGAGATCGGGCGCCTTTTTGTTTTGCGCCCTGATCTGGCGCGCTGCGCTCAGGCGAGGGCAGGGCTGTTTTCCGGTATCAGGCGCACCTCTACGCGATGCCCGAGGGCGCGCGCTGCGCTGGCCAGGGTTGCCAGTGTCATGCCTGGGTCGTTCTGGTCGAGCGCCCGGTCAACCGCAGTGCGGCTGGTGTGCATGCGCTCGGCCAATGCCTTCTTGCTGATCTTCTGCGCTTTCATGGCCTCGGCGATCTGCCAGGCGATCACGCGCTTCAGGGCGGCTGCGGATACCTCCTCTGCAAGGTCCTCGCCTGCCAGGAAGTCGTCGAAGTCGGAGCCGATATGTGTGGTCATTGCTTGTGCCTCTTTATGGCGGCTTGGCGCTGCCTGGCGGCGGCCAGGTCCGGCGCTGATGTTTTCTGGCTCTTCTTGATGAAGCCGTGAAGCAGGACCATGGTGTTTCCATCCACGGTAAATAGAACCCGGGCGATCGTGTTCTCAAGGTTGACCCTGGCCTCCCATAGGCCTTTCCCGAGCTTCCTGACAATGGGCATGCCTAGCGGCCATCCGATTTGTATTGTCTTGATCTCGGTTCCAATCAGGTGTTTGTGGGTGCGGGGGAGTGAGGTCAACCATTCGCGTACAGGCTCATTGCCGGCTTCGGTGCGAAAGAAGCGGACATCTAGTGTTGTTGCGTTCCTGTCCATGGAAGTGTACCAAAAAAGGTGCTCCATTCAAGCGCAGGGCAATCGCTTGTGCCATAGCGTGTTTCCCGCAGTGCTGTAGGAGTGTTCGCCGGGTTGCAAATCAATCGATCCCGGCCCTTGCAATCCTCTGGTGACATCCCAATAAAAGCTGTTAGATTTCAGCCGGTTGAAACGCCGGCCCATTTGGCCGGCAGAGGAACAGCCCGATGATCGCAAAAGAAGCCCGTCAGGCCCTGGCGCTACAGCGCTTTGCCGAGGCCAACCCGCAGCTGCTCGAAGAGATCCGTGAGCTGGATGCCCGCGAGCAGGCCCAGCAGATCGAGTGGGCGTTCGAGGATGCGGCCGAGGAGCAGGGTATCCAGCCTTGGGAGCTGGCCCTGCAACTGATCGCCGAAACCCCCGAGCAACTGCAGGCCATGCGCCTGGAGACGCACCGCGAGGTAGCCGAGGCGCTGGGGATGGAGTGGGAGGAGTACTGCCAGTTCAACGAAATCGACCCTGAATAAAGGCATCGATTTCGTTCCTGGTAGTTGTTTGACAAGGTATTTCGGCTGTAGGGCGCCCCGGGCGTCGTGCGGCCCCCATTGAAGCAGGCCCGGCGTTCTGTCGTGCGGGCCTTGAAAGTTAATCGACCGGCGTGGTTTTCCGTCGTCCCGAGTGGGGTGACTTCTGCTGCGCGACTCACTAGAATGCTTGCCCTTGATTCTGGAGTCGGGCTAACGCCGGCTAACGTCTGTGCAACGAGGAATATCCATGCAAGTTTCTGTTGAAAACACTTCCGCTCTCGAGCGCCGCATGACCATCGCCGTTCCGGCCGAGCGCGTCGAGAACGAAGTCAACAAGCGTCTGCAACAGACTGCCAAGCGCGCCAAGGTTGCCGGCTTCCGCCCAGGCAAAGTGCCGATGAGCGTGATCCGTCAGCGTTTCGAAGCCGATGCCCGTCAAGAGGCTTTCGGTGACCTGGTCCAGGCATCCTTCTACGAAGCCATCGTCGAGCAGAAGCTGAACCCGGCTGGCGCCCCTGCGGTAGAGCCGAAGTCCTTCGAAAAGGGCAAGGACCTGGAATTCGTCGCCATCTTCGAAGTGTTCCCGGAGTTCACCGTTGGCGGCCTCGAGTCGATCAACGTCGAGCGCCTGAGCGCCGAAGTGGCTGACGCCGACCTGGACAACATGCTGGAAGTGCTGCGCAAGCAGAACACCCGCTTCGAGGCCGTCGAGCGCGCTGCGCAGAACGACGACCAGGTCAACATCGACTTCGTCGGCAAGGTCGACGGTGAAGTGTTCGCCGGTGGTTCGGCCAAGGGCACCCAGCTGGTACTGGGCTCCGGCCGCATGATCCCAGGCTTCGAAGACGGCCTGGTTGGCGCCAAGGCTGGCGAAGAGCGCGTTGTCAACGTGACCTTCCCTGAGGACTACCAGAACCTGGACCTGGCTGGCAAAGCCGCCGAGTTCACCATCACCGTCAACAGCGTTGCCGCTCCTGTGCTGCCAGAGCTGAACGAAGAGTTCTTCGCCCAGTTCGGCATCAAGGAATCGACCCTGGAAGGCTTCCGCACCGAAGTTCGCAAGAACATGGAGCGTGAACTGCGCCAGGCCATCAAGGCCAAGGTGAAGAACCAGGTCATGGACGGTCTGCTGGCTGCCAACCCGATCGAAGTGCCGAAGGCCCTGCTGGAAAACGAAGTCAACCGTCTGCGCGTGCAGGCTGTTCAGCAGTTCGGTGGCAACATCAAGCCTGAGCAACTGCCGGCCGAGCTGTTCGAAGAACAAGCCAAGCGCCGTGTGGTCCTGGGCCTGATCGTGGCCGAAGTGGTCAAGCAGTTCGAGCTGAAGCCGGACGAAGGCAAGGTTCGCGAAATGATCGAAGAAATGGCTTCGGCTTACCAAGAGCCTGAGCAGGTCATCGCCTGGTACTACAAGAACGACCAGCAACTGAACGAAGTCCGTTCGGTTGTGCTGGAAGAACAAGTTGTAGATACTGTTCTGCAGAAAGCGACTGTGACCGACAAGTCGGTCTCGTACGAAGATGCCGTTAAACCAGCACAGGCTCCAGCCGCCGCTGAGTAACAGGCTTCTCTCGTAGGAAACCCCCACAAGCCAGCCTTCGAGCTGGCTTGTGCGTATTCAAGCCATGACTATTTGGGAGTGAGCGCAGGACATGTCCCGCAATTCTTATATTCAGCAGAGCTCTGACATCCAGGCCGCAGGCGGCCTGGTCCCGATGGTTATCGAGCAGTCCGCCCGTGGCGAACGCGCTTACGACATCTACTCGCGCCTGTTGAAGGAGCGTGTGATCTTCCTGGTTGGCCCGGTAGAGGACTACATGGCCAACCTCGTCGTCGCGCAACTGCTGTTCCTTGAAGCGGAAAACCCGGACAAGGATATCCATCTGTACATCAACTCGCCGGGCGGTTCCGTCACCGCCGGCATGTCGATCTACGACACCATGCAGTTCATCAAGCCGGACGTCTCGACCATCTGCATCGGCCAGGCCTGCAGCATGGGCGCCTTCCTGCTGGCTGCAGGTGCCAAGGGCAAGCGTCACTGCCTGCCGAACTCGCGCGTGATGATCCACCAGCCGCTGGGCGGCTTCCAGGGTCAGGCCACCGATATCGAGATCCACGCCCAGGAAATCCTCAATATCAAGGCCCGCCTGAACGAGCTGCTGGCCTACCATACCGGCCAGGATCTCGAGACCATCAAGCGCGACACCGAACGTGACAACTTCATGAGCGCCTCGCGCGCGGCCGAGTACGGCCTGATCGACTCGGTCTACGACAAGCGGCAACTGGCCTCCTGAACCGGGGTGCCAGAGCAGGTAGGCGCGGAAAGCGCCTACCTGCGGACTTGAAAAAGCCCGCAATTGCCTTCATCTTGTGTTGCAAGCCTACCGGATTGGATCGATCGAATGACTGACACCCGTAACGGCGAGGACAGCGGCAAATTGCTTTATTGCTCCTTCTGCGGCAAAAGCCAGCACGAAGTGCGCAAACTGATTGCCGGGCCCTCGGTATTTATCTGCGACGAGTGCGTCGACCTGTGCAACGACATCATCCGTGAGGAGGTGCAGGAAGCCCAGGCCGAGAGCAGCGCGCACAAATTGCCTTCGCCGAAAGAAATCAGCGGTATCCTGGACCAGTACGTCATTGGTCAGGAACGCGCGAAGAAGGTGCTTGCCGTAGCGGTGTACAACCACTACAAGCGCCTGAACCAGCGTGACAAGAAGGGTGACGAAGTCGAACTCGGCAAGAGCAACATCCTGCTCATCGGGCCAACCGGCTCGGGCAAGACCCTGCTCGCCGAAACCCTTGCACGCCTGTTGAACGTACCGTTCACCATTGCTGACGCCACCACCCTGACCGAAGCCGGTTACGTGGGTGAGGACGTCGAGAACATCATCCAGAAGCTGTTGCAGAAGTGCGACTACGACGTGGAAAAGGCCCAGATGGGCATTGTCTACATCGACGAGATCGACAAGATTTCGCGCAAGTCGGACAACCCGTCCATCACCCGTGACGTCTCGGGCGAGGGCGTGCAGCAGGCACTGCTGAAGCTGATCGAAGGCACCGTGGCCTCGGTTCCGCCGCAGGGCGGCCGCAAGCACCCGCAACAGGAATTCCTGCAGGTCGATACCCGCAACATCCTGTTCATCTGCGGTGGCGCCTTCTCGGGCCTGGAAAAGGTCATCCAGAACCGCTCCACCAAGGGTGGCATCGGTTTTGGCGCCGAAGTACGCAGCAAGGAAGAGGGCAAGAAGGTTGGCGAGTCCCTGCGTGAGGTCGAGCCGGACGATCTGGTCAAGTTTGGCCTGATCCCGGAATTCGTCGGCCGCCTGCCGGTACTGGCAACCCTCGACGAACTGGACGAGGCTGCGCTGATGCAGATCCTCACCGAGCCGAAGAACGCCCTGACCAAGCAGTATGCCAAGCTGTTCGAGATGGAAAGCGTCGACCTCGAGTTCCGCAGCGATGCGCTCAAGGCCGTGGCGCGCAAGGCCCTGGAGCGCAAGACCGGCGCCCGTGGCCTGCGTTCGATCCTCGAAGGCGTGCTGCTCGACACCATGTACGAGATTCCTTCGAAGAAGGATGTCAGCAAGGTGGTGATCGACGAGAGCGTCATCGATGGCACCTCGCAGCCGCTGATGATCTACGAGAACAGCGAGCCGCAAGCCAAGGCCGCACCGGACGCCTGATCCAGGCAATGGCCGGTTGACGGTTGCAAGCAAGAAGGGGCCTACGGGCCCCTTTCTGCTTTTCCTGCGCTAGCGCTTGTAATTTCCCAAGCGTGCCCCCACATTAGGTCCAAGCATCATTTCCACCGGTTTCCGGCCATAAGGCCGCTGTAGAGGCGAAATCATGAAGACCACCCTCGACTTGCCTCTTTTGCCATTGCGCGATGTCGTTGTTTACCCGCACATGGTCATCCCGCTGTTCGTGGGGCGCGAAAAGTCCATCGAAGCCCTTGAGGCGGCGATGACGGGCGAAAAGCAGATCCTCCTGCTGGCCCAGAAAAACCCGGCCGACGATGATCCGGGCGAAGACGCCCTGTACCGCGTCGGTACCGTTGCCACCGTGCTGCAATTGCTGAAACTGCCCGATGGCACCGTAAAGGTGCTGGTCGAGGGCGAGCAGCGTGGCGCCGTGGAGCGTTTCAGCGAAGTAGAAGGGCACATCCGTGCCGAAGTTTCCCTGATTGACGAAGTCGACGCCGCCGAGCGCGAGTCGGAAGTGTTCGTGCGCACGCTGCTGTCGCAGTTCGAGCAGTACGTGCAGCTGGGCAAGAAAGTCCCTGCCGAAGTGCTGTCGTCGCTGAACAGCATCGAAGAGCCAGGGCGCCTGGTCGATACCATGGCCGCACACATGGCCTTGAAGATCGAGCAGAAACAGGAAATTCTCGAAATCGTCGACCTGCCGACCCGTGTCGAGCACGTACTGGCGCTGCTGGATGCCGAAATCGACCTGCTGCAGGTCGAAAAGCGCATTCGCGGTCGGGTCAAGAAACAGATGGAGCGCAGCCAGCGCGAGTACTACCTGAATGAGCAGATGAAGGCCATTCAGAAAGAGCTCGGCGATGGCGACGAAGGCCACAACGAAGTCGAAGAGCTGAAAAAGCGCATCGAAGCCGCTGGCCTGCCCAAGGACGCACTGGCCAAGGCCCAGGCCGAGCTGAACAAGCTCAAGCAGATGTCGCCGATGTCGGCCGAGGCCACCGTGGTCCGGTCCTACCTCGACTGGCTGGTGCAGGTGCCGTGGAAGGCCCAGAGCAAGGTGCGCCTGGACCTGGCCAAGGCCGAGGAAATCCTCGATGCGGACCACTACGGCCTGGAAGAGGTCAAGGAACGCATCCTCGAGTACCTTGCCGTGCAAAAGCGCGTCAAGAAGATCCGCGGGCCGGTACTGTGCCTGGTCGGCCCACCTGGCGTCGGCAAGACCTCGCTGGCCGAGTCGATCGCCGCTGCCACCAACCGCAAGTTCGTGCGCATGGCCCTGGGTGGTGTGCGTGACGAGGCCGAGATCCGTGGTCACCGCCGTACCTACATCGGTTCCATGCCTGGCCGCCTGATCCAGAAGATGACCAAGGTGGGGGTGCGCAACCCGCTGTTCCTGCTGGACGAAATCGACAAGATGGGCAGCGACATGCGTGGCGACCCGGCTTCGGCACTGCTCGAAGTGCTCGACCCGGAGCAGAACCACAACTTCAACGACCACTACCTGGAGGTCGACTACGACCTCTCGGACGTGATGTTCCTGTGCACCTCGAACTCGATGAACATCCCGCCGGCGCTGCTCGACCGGATGGAAGTCATCCGCCTGCCGGGCTACACCGAGGACGAGAAGATCAACATCGCGGTCAAGTACCTGGTGCCCAAGCAGGTCAAGGCCAACGGCTTGAAGAAGGACGAGCTGGAAGTCGACGTCTCGGCGATCCGCGACATCATCCGCTTCTACACCCGCGAAGCCGGTGTGCGTGGCCTGGAGCGGCAAATCGCCAAGGTCTGCCGCAAGGTGGTCAAGGAACATACCGGGCAGAAGCAGGTCAAGGTCAAGGTGGCCAGCGAGCAGCTGGAACACCTGCTGGGCGTGCGCAAGTTCCGCTACGGCCTGGCCGAGCAGCAGGACCAGATCGGCCAGGTTACCGGCCTGGCCTGGACCCAGGTGGGCGGCGAACTGCTGACCATCGAAGCCGTGGTCATCCCCGGCAAGGGCCAGCTGATCAAGACCGGCTCGCTGGGCGACGTCATGGTCGAGTCGATCACCGCCGCGCAGACCGTGGTGCGCAGCCGTGCCCGCAGCCTGGGTATCGCCGCCGACTTCCACGAGAAGCACGACGTGCATATCCACATGCCGGAAGGCGCCACGCCGAAGGACGGCCCAAGTGCCGGTATCGGCATGTGCACCGCGCTGGTGTCGGCGCTGACGCAGATTCCGGTACGTGCCGATGTGGCCATGACCGGCGAAATCACCCTGCGTGGCCAGGTGCTGGCCATTGGCGGGTTGAAGGAAAAACTGCTGGCGGCACACCGTGGCGGGATCAAGACGGTGATCATTCCCGAGGAGAATGTTCGCGATCTGAAGGAGATTCCGGAAAATATCAAACAGGATCTGCAGATCAAACCGGTCAAATGGATTGACGAAGTCCTGCAAATTGCGCTGCAATACGCCCCGGAGCCCTTGCCAGATGTGGCTCCGGAGATTGTCGCGAAAGATGAAAAGCGCGACGGCGATGCTAAGGAAAGAATTAGCACGCACTAGTAGTTTTTGGCTGGGGGGCTTTCCTTGACAGTTTTTTCGGGGCCTTGCTATAAAGCGGCACGCTATTGTCATCAGGCCACCCAGCGCACGTTTCATAAGCTTTTCATTACATACTTAGAAACAAACTCAATAGAGAAATAAGGGGACTTAGAGTGAACAAGTCGGAACTGATTGACGCTATCGCCGCATCTGCTGACATCCCGAAAGCTGTAGCCGGCCGTGCGCTGGACGCAGTCATCGAATCCGTCACCGGCGCCCTGAAGCAAGGTGACGATGTGGTACTGGTTGGTTTCGGTACCTTCTCGGTCAAGGAGCGTGCAGAGCGCACCGGCCGCAACCCGCAAACCGGTAACGCGATCAAGATCGCTGCCGCCAAGGTTCCAGGCTTCAAGGCTGGCAAAGGCCTGAAAGACGCCGTCAACTAAGTCGTCTCTTTCAGCCGGACCCGGCCTGGCCAGGTCCGAGCACGGTGATGGCGGGGCGCAAACGTTCCCGCCTGACACGTTTGCTAAGAAAAGGCGCATCCTCGGATGCGCCTTTCTTTTATCAGGTTTCTACCCACGCTCCGCGGTTGTCGACGCAGTGGTACAGCCGTTTCTGGGGGACGCATGCTGCAAAATATCAGGGACAATTCACAAGGTTGGATTGCCAAGACCATCATCGGCCTTATCGTCGTGTTGATGGCGTTGACCGGCTTCGAAGCCATTTTCCAGGCCGCCACACATAGCCAGGACGCCGCCAAGGTGAACGGCCAGACCATCAGCCAGAACGAGCTGAGCCAGGCGGCCGACATGCAGCGCCGTCAGCTGATGCAACAGTTGGGCAAGGATTTCGACCCGGCGCTGCTGGACGACAAATTGCTGCGTGAAGAGGCACTGAAAGGCCTGATCAGCCGCAAGCTGCTGCTGCAAGGCGCCGAAGATGCCAAATTCGCCTTCTCCGAGGCCGCGCTGGATCAAGTGATCCTGCAGACGCCGGAATTCCAGGTGGACGGCAAGTTCAGTGCCGACCGTTTTGACCAGGTCATTCGCCAGATGGGCTATGGCCGCATGCAGTTCCGCGACATGCTCGCCGAGGAAATGCTTATCGGCCAGCTGCGCACCGGCCTGGCCGGCAGCAGCTTCGTCACCGACCAGCAGGTCGATGCGTTTGCCCGCCTCGAGAAGCAGACCCGTGACTTCGCTTCCCTGACCTTCAAGGCCGACCCGGCCGCGGTCAAGGTCAGCGATGAAGAGATCAAGGCGCACTACGACCAGCACGCCAAGGAGTTCATGTCGCCAGACCAGGTGGTGATCGACTACATCGAGCTGAAGAAGTCGGTGTTCTTCGATCAGGTCAAGGTGACCGACGAAGAGCTCAAGGCCCAGTACGAGAAGGAAATCGCCAACCTCGCCGAGCAGCGCCATGCCGCGCACATTCTCATCGAGGTCAACGACAAGGTCACCGACGCCCAGGCCAAGGCCCGCGCCGACGAGATCGAGCAGCGTCTGGCCAAGGGTGAAGACTTTGCCGCGCTGGCCAAGGAGTTCTCCCAGGACCCGGGTTCGGCCAACAGTGGCGGTGACCTTGGCTTCGCCGGCCCGGGCGTTTACGACCCGGCGTTCGAAGATGCGCTGTACAAGTTGCAGGATGGCCAGGTCTCGGCGCCGGTGCGCACCGAGTTCGGCTACCACCTGATCAAGCTGCTGGGCGTGCAGGCACCGGAAGTGCCGAGCTTCGCCAGCCTGAAGGACAAGCTGACCCGTGACCTGAAGATCCCGTTGGTCGAGCAGCGTTACGTAGATGCCAGCAAGCAGCTGCAGGATGCCGCCTACGAGGCTTCCGACCTGGCCCAGCCGGCCCAGGACCTGAACCTGAAGGTGCAAACCTCCGCAGCCTTCGGCCGCGAGGGTGGTGAAGGCATCACTGCCAACCGTTCGGTCGTGCAGGCCGCATTCTCCGAAGAAGTGCTGGAGGAGGGTGCCAACAGCACCGCCATCGAGCTCGACCCGGAAACCACCGTGGTACTGCGCGTCAAGGAGCACCGCAAGCCTGAGCAGCTGCCGCTGGAAGCCGTGGCCAAGAACATCAGCGAGCACCTGGCCAAGGAGAAGGCGACTGCCGAGCTCAAGGCCAAGGCGGACAAGCTGATTGCCGGCCTGCGTGACGGTTCCATCGCAGCGGGCAGTGTGCACGAAGGGCAGGGCTGGAAGGCCTATGAAGCAGTTACCCGCGGCGAGGACGGTATCGACCCGGCCGAGCTGCAGGCACTGTTCCGCCTGGGCAAGCCACAAGCCAAGGACAAGCCGGTTTATGGCAGCGTCGTGCTGCGTGACGGTAGCCTGGTGGTACTGCAGCTCAAGGGTGTCAACGAAGGCGCTACTGCCACGGACGAAGAGAAGCAGCAGATCCGCCGCTACCTCGCGTCGCGTGCTGGCCAGCAAGACTTCGCGGCGTACCGCAAGCAGCTGGAAGCCAAGGCAGACATCACCCGTTACTAAGGTGATAGATGCATGAACGAACAGGCCGCCCAGTGCGGCCTGTTTCGTTTCTGCTGCCTGTTCCGGCCTCATCGCCGGCAAGCCAGCTCCCACAGGTATCACACTTGCCTCAAGCATTGCGGGGTATCTGTGGGAGCTGGCTTGCCGGCGATGAGGCCATTACAGGCAGTACAAGGCCTAGCGTTTCACCCCTTCATGGTTATCCAGCGTATCCCGCGCAATCTCTCGCCCCAGGGCAATCAGCTCCGGCGCCTTGTAGAACTCGAAAAACCGGCACACCCGTTTGGGCACGTTGATCAGTACATCCGGCGGATAGCCGGCGATCTTGTACTGCGCCAACGAGGTCTGCATGACCTCGAAGCTCTGGTTGATCAAGTCCAGCAGCGAAGCGGGCCCCACGTTGTCGATGATGAACGAGCCGGTCGCCGACTTCGGTGCGCCTTCGCGCTCCGGCGCCGCCGCCGGTTGATGGCCTTCCGGGTTGGCGGCATCGGCCAGCCATGGGTTTGGCGGCGCAAGCCCTTCGGCGACGATTTCCTGCTCGATGCGGATCAGCTCCTCCGCCGGCTTGCGCCGGAACGGCAAGCGCGAGCCCAGCGAACTGAGCAGGGCATCGAAACGCATCTTGAACGCTGCCGGGCGTTCGATCACCGGTAACTGGTACTGCTTCTGGTTGGTGGCGTTGAGGTTGACCGCGATGATCAGGTCGCAGTGGCTGGACACCACCGGCACGATCGGCAGCGGGTTGAGGATGCCGCCGTCGACCAGCATGCGGTTGCCTTGCATCACCGGGGTGAACAGGCTGGGGATGGCCGCCGAGGCGCGCATGGCCTGGTGCAGGCAGCCCTCCTGGAACCAGATTTCCTGCTGGTTGGTGAGGTCGGCTGCAACCGCCGTGTAGGGGATGCGCAATTGCTCGATGTTGATCTCGCCGACGATCTTGCGGATTTGCCCGAACACCTTGTCGCCGCGAATTGCGCCGAGGCGAAAGCTGACATCGACCAGGCGCAACACATCCAGGTAGTCGAGGCTCTCGATCCAGTTGCGGTAGTCTTCCAGCTTGCCGGCGGCATAGATGCCGCCGATCACCGCGCCCATGGAGCAGCCGGCGATGCAGGCAATGTCGTAGCCACGGCGCTCGATTTCCTCGATCACCCCGATATGTGCATACCCCCGGGCTCCGCCGGATCCCAGTACCAGTGCCACGCGTTTGCTCATGAACATTCCCCGGCCAGTGCATCCATGGTCCTACAATGCACCCATCGCCACCTGTGCTTCAATGTGCATCGCGCTGAGCTACTGTAATAAAACTGGCTGGGCCAAGCGGGCTGGGCAGGGCACTTTTCAGCTGCCGAGGCGTCAAAAAGCCAACGTTTTTTCTTTTGAGGTATTACCGATGAAAGCCTGGATCTGCCTTCCCTTGATCGCCTTGGCCCTTGCTGGCTGCGCGGGCAAGACGGCCTACCGCGAGAGTTGCGCGACCCAACTGGATGCCGCCTGGAAGGAACTGGACCTGGCCAAGGCCGAAGGCTTTGCCGGTGCCGTGAGCTACTCCAAGGCCTTGTCGTTGCTGACCGGGGCCAAGACCCAGCAGCAGTTCGAAGGTTATGAAAGCTGTACCAGAAAAGCCGAAAAGGCCCGTTTCTATATTCGTGAGTCTCGCGCCGGGCGCTGACCAAGGAGCGTCTTTCGATGTCTGCCATGCTCGATCATGTGGTTGCCCAGATAGTGGCCTTGCAGGTGCGCCTGCTGGCCTGCCGCGAGCGCCTGGCTGCCGATACCGACAGTGAGGCCTTGCATGACCTGCGCACCACCCTGCGGCGCCTGCGCAGCCTGCTGCGGCCGCTGCGTGGGCTGCCGGGGGTGGAGCAACTGGAGGACGCCGCCAAGTCGTTGGGTACACTGACCACGCCGTTGCGTGACCGTGAGGTGCTGGCGGCCGAACTGATCGGGCGTGGTTTTGCCGAGGCCGGGCAGCGGCGCCTGGAAGGGCGTGGCAGTACCTTTGCCAGTGTTGCCGCCAGCCCGCAGCTGACCCGGGTGCTGGCGATTGTCGACGCGTTTCCGCTGTTCCTGCGTGCAGCTGGCCGCGAGGGCCTGGTCAAGGGGTTGGAAAAGCGTATCGACAAACGCTTGGTCAAACAGTGGCGCAAGTTGCACAAAGCGCTGCAGGACCCGGCCCACGACCGCCACCGCCTGCGTTTGCTGATCAAGCGTGCGCGCTACGGTGATGAGGCATACCCGCAGCTCGACCATGCGGGCAAGCAGTTGCGGCGCTTGCTGAAGCAGGCCCAGGGCGACCTGGGTGACTGGCATGACCGCCTGCAATGGCTGTTGCAGGCGCGCGACCATGCCGACCTGGCACCGTGCAAGGCCGCCTGGGAGCAGAAGTTGCACGAGGCCGAGCGCCATTCGGATGTGACGCTGGATGCACTGCAGCAGGCGCTGGCGCGGCGAAAGCCCGAAAAATGACCGATATGCGGGCTGATCGACAGGGGTTTGCTGGCTAGGATGGACAGACCTTTTTCGCTGCAGGCAGGAGCCGGCCAATGAATTTCAACCAACTGCTTGACGCCGTGCGGGCCAACCCCGAAGCGGTGAGCGTCCCGCCAAGCTGGGCCCAGGGTCGCGCCGCCTTTGGCGGGCTTATGGCGGCCATGGTGTATGAAGCCATGCGCCAGAAAATCTCCGATGACCGCCCCGTGCGTTCGCTGGCCATCAGCTTTGTGGCGCCGGCCGCGGCGGATGTGCCAATCCGCTTCGACGTGGAGGTGCTGCGTGAAGGCAAGGCAGTCAGCACCTTGCTGGGCCGTGCCGTTCAAGACGGCCAGGTGGTGACCCTGGTGCAGGGCAATTTCGGTGCGGGGCGGCCATCGGTGGTCGATGTGCCGGCGTTGCCGGCCACGGAAATGAAAGCGCTCGAAGACGCAGCCCCCGAGTTGCCCCATATCAAAGGCGTTACTCCGGAGTTCATGCAGCATGTGGCCTTGCGCTGGGCAGTGGGTGGGTTGCCGTTCAGTGGCAATCAGTCGCGCCAGATGGGCGGCTGGGTACGTTTGCGCGGGGTGGAGGAAGAGCCGGTCAACGAGGCGCACCTGCTGGCGTTGGTCGATGCCTGGCCACCGAGCCTGATGCCGTTTCTCAAGCAGCCGGCTGCCGGCAGTACGTTGACCTGGACCATCGAATTCATGCAGCCCACGGCGCAGCTGTCGACCCTGGACTGGTGCCGTTATTGCGTGGAAACCGAGCATGCGCGGGATGGTTACGGGCACGCTGCCGCTGCGTTGAGGACGGCGCAGGGCGAGTTGCTGGCCTTGAGTCGGCAGACGGTTACCGTGTTTGCCTGACCGAACCCGGGAGCGCGTTGCGCTCCAATGGCGACACAAGGCCGCTCTCATGGAACAACACATAAATCATTGATTTAGCAGGGCCCCTGTGGGAGCGGGCGTGCCCGCGAAACGGCCAACGCGATGTATGGCACCGGCTCCGCCGGTGTTCGCGGGCATGCCCGCTCCCACAAGGGACTGTGACTCGCTTTCGAACATTGTTCCCTGTGCGACAGCGCAGCCCAAAGCGCTGGGCAATCTCCCACAGGGATCGCGTAAATTTCAGGACATGCGCGGTTCTTGTGGGAGCGGCCTTGCGTCGCGATTGGGCTGCAGAGCAGCCCCAATGGCATCAGCGCCGATGCTTGTGTCGTTCCCGCCAGGCCTTCCACCAGGCCCCGCTCAGCAAGAAGCGCGGAAAGGTGATGAACTGCTCGGTCAGCAGGCGTTGCACGGCATCCTTGCGGTTGGCGAAGGGCTCGGGTTGCTCGGCTTCCAGGCGATGGCCCTGGCGCTGCAGGCCCAGGCCGGCAATCAAGGCAATGATGCCAACGGCAATCTGGCCCAGATCCAGGCCGAACAGGCCGGACAGAATCAGCAACGCGCCAAGGATGAACAACGGCACGGCGATCAGGTGCAGCACCAGGTTGGTCGGGTGGCGGTGGTTGTGGTGGTAGCCGCGCCATTGCCAGGCGGGCAGGTTGGGCAGGCGTTTGCTCATGGGCATTTCCTCTCGGTCATGCCCAAAGCTTAGTGCGCCCCCCAGGCGGGGGCCAATCGAGGCTGGCTATGGTGACTATAGCTTGAGCTGGCCAATGGCCTTGTTCAGTTCACCGGCCAGGGTCGCCAGTTCGCTGCTGGTGGTCGCCGAGCCCACGGTCTGTTGCACGGTCTGTTCGGTGACATCGCGAATACTCACCACGGCGCGGTTCATTTCTTCGGCCACCTGGCTTTGCTGCTCGGCTGCCACCGCAATCTGGGTGTTGCTTTCGCGCATCTGCGCCACGGCACCGGTAATCTCGGCCAGTGCTTCGCCGGCCTCCTGGGCCTGCCTGACGCAGTCGTCGGCCTTGTACGAGCTTTCCTGCATGAAATCCACTGCATCGCGGGTGCCCGACTGCAGGGCCGAGACCATGGTGGTGATCTCGTCGGTGGAGTTTTGCACGCGCTTGGCCAGGTTGCGCACTTCATCGGCCACCACGGCAAAGCCGCGGCCCAGGTCGCCGGCACGCGCTGCTTCGATGGCGGCATTGAGCGCCAGCAGGTTGGTCTGTTCGGCGATGCTGTGGATCACACTGACCACGCCGTTGATCTTCTGGCTGTCTTCGGCCAGCTGGCGAATCATCTCGGCAGTTTGCTGAACGCCGCTGGACAGCCCGGAAATCGAGTCCTGCACCCGGCTGACCACCTCCTGGCCACTACCGGCCAGGGTGTCGGCGGTTTGTGACAGGTCACGGGTGGCGCCGGCGTGCTGGGCGATGTGGTGCACCGTCGCCGACATTTCGTTGATGGCGGTAGCGGCCTGGTCGGTCTCGCTCTGTTGGCCGAGCATGCCGTGGCGCACGTCGCTCATGCTCGCCGCCAGGCGCGCCGCACCGGAGTCCAGTTGCGCTGCGGTGTGGGCGACGGTACTGACCACGCGGTGGTAGGTCGCCTGCATGGCATTGAAGGCCCCGGCCATCTGGCCGACCTCGTCGCCACAGGCCAGCGGTACGCGGGCCGACAGGTCGCCGGTTTTTTCCACGTGCAGCATCACGTCCTTGAGCGTGTTGAGCTGGCTGAGCAGGAAGCGGATCAGCAGCTGCGAGGCGCCGAGCATGGCCAGCATCAGGACCAGCACGCATACCGCGTAGTTGCTGAAGCGGTCGAGGAACACCTGGCGCAGGCTGGGCGACTGGGCCAGCACGGCCATTTGCTGATCGCCATTGCGCAGCACCTGCGCGCCCTGTAGCGGGTTGTTGCCCAAGAGCCGGGCGGCGGGCAGTTCGACCCAGCCTTGGGCATTGCGCAGGGCCTCGAGGGGTTCACCCGCGAAGGTGGGCGTTTGCCCGGCTGACCAGCTGATGACGTTGGCCGGGCGGGGCAGCGGCTGGCCGGCCGGCCAGGCAGCCAGCAGTTGGGCCTGCGCGGCCGCCTGGGCCTGCGCGGCCTCGGCGCGGGCGCGTTGCTCCAGGTGCACGGCATAGAGCACCAGCAGCAAGGTCGTGACAAAGGCCACCGCGTTGACGGCCCAGAATTTGTACTTCAGGGAAACATTGCTAAGCCAGGCACCCATGGGCAGGTCTTCTCTGAGTTGAGCGGGAACAATATTGGCAAGGTGCCATCATTGTGCCTGCGCAAGCCAGGACCTTTCTTGATGTGCATCAAGAAAATTCCGCCGCCTGTAATGGCCCTATCGCCCGCAAGCCAGCTCCCACCTCGACTGCATCGGCCTCGAGCCATGCGCTCCCCCCTGTGGGAGCTGGCTTGCCGGCGATAGGGCCATTACAGCTTCAGGATATCTGGAAAAACGCCCGCGCCGTTGCCGTGGTATGCGCCGCCGTCTGTTCGGTCGACTCGCCCCGGTGCAAGGCCACTTCACGCAACACCTCCGGCAGGAACGCTGGTTCGTTGCGCCCGTTCTTCGGCTTGGGCCGCAGGCTGCGCGGCAGCAGGTAAGGCGCATCGCTCTCCAGCATCAGCCGCCCCTCGGCAATGTTGCCCACCAGCGGGTGCAGGTGGGTGCCACGGCGTTCGTCGCAGATCCAGCCGGTAATACCGATGTGCAGGTCCATGTCCAGGTAGGCGAACAGCGCGTCGCGCTCGCCGGTAAAGCAGTGCACCACTGCGCCGGTCAGGTGGTCGCGGTAATCCTTGAGGATCGCCAGCAGGCGTTCGCTGGCGTCGCGTTCGTGCAGGAACACCGGCAGACGCAGCTCGGCAGCCAGTGCCAACTGTGCCTCCAGGGCTTTTTCCTGCAGCGGGCGAGGGGAGAAGTCGCGGTTGAAGTCCAGGCCGCATTCGCCCACGGCGCGCACGCGTGATTCATTCAGCAACTGGCGCAACTGGCGCTCGCTGTCGGCATCCCAGGTTTTGGCATCATGAGGGTGTACCCCTGCCGTGGCGAACAGGTGCGCGCCGCTCGCATCCAGTTGCTGGCACAGCTCCAGCGCCTGTTCGCTGACCGCCAGGCTGGTGCCCGTCAGCACCATCTGCGTGACCCCGGCCTCAAGGGCGCGCTCGACGATTGCCGCCTGCTGGTCGTGGAAACTGCTGTTGGTCAGGTTGACGCCGATATCGATCAGTTGCATGGTGCTATCTCGTGCCGCGGGGCGGCCAGCATAGCAAAAACCGTGTTTTTCTGAAAAAACCAAGAACTTCATGCTGTTGCCGTGGTCTTTTACCGTCATTTCTCTCTTGGCGGTGCAACCCCATGGATGCCGCCCACCGACCACGGACACGTTTTCGCATGCAGCGATGCTGGCTCATTTTCCTGCTGACGCTTGGGCTGACCTTGACCGGGCCTGCCCACGCGCGCGTGCCGGGACCGCAGCAGAACATCGCGCCGGCCAAGGTCCGTGACCTGCAACAGATTCGCACCAGCCAGGTGCTGCGGGTGCTGGTCAACCAGAGCCGCAACAGCTCCGGTGAGGTCAAGGGCGAGCCGGTCGGTATCGAATACTATCGCCTGCGTGCCCTGGAACATTACCTCAATGCCCGCGCCGCCGACGGCCAGGAGATCCAGCTCAAGCTGATCCCGCGGGCCAAGGAGCAGTTGCTCGGCGCCCTGGCCCGTGGCGAGGGTGACCTGGCCGCGCCGGGTGAACTGCTCGACCCCGCCGTGGTGCGTGGGCTCAGCAGCAGCGCGCCAGTGCTCGACCAGGTGCCGCTGCAGCTGGTAGGGCGCAAGGGCGAGCGCAGCTTCAGCCATGTCGAGCAGCTGTCCGGGCGTACCGTGGCCCTGACCAGCGCCAGTGCCGCCGGCCCGTTGATCCAGCAGGTCAACCAGCAGCTGGCGCTGCGCAAGCGCGCGCCGATCAAGGTGGAGTGGGTCGACTCGACCTTGGCGGTGGAGGATGTGCTGGAAATGGTCCAGGCCGGCATCTATCACCTGACCGTGGTCGAGCAGCCGATCGCCCGGCGCTGGGCCCGGGTGATGCCGCGCCTGCGCCTGGACAGCCGCGTAAAACTAGGGGCGCCGCAAGCCATGCGTTGGTATGTGAGGCCCGATGCGCCGCAGTTGCAGGCCACGGTCGATCGCTTTCTGCAGGGCTACCGCGCGCCGGACAACCAGGACGCCGCGTTCGAGCGCATCTACCGCCGCCAGTACCGGGTGCACGACCCATTGGCCAGCAAGAATCGCCAGCGTCTGACCGCGCTGCGGCCGGTGCTGCAGAAACACGGTGAGGCGCAGCAGATCGACTGGCTCAACCTGGCCGCGCTGGCCTTCAAGGAGTCGACGCTCAACCCGGCCGCGCGCGGCACCGGAGGGGCCCATGGCCTGATGCAGATCACCCCTTCGGCGGCGCAGCGCGTGGGGGTGAGCAACACCGCCACGGTGGATGGCAATGTCCAGGCCAGCGCGCGTTATCTGGCGCTGATCCGGCGCAAGTTCTTTGCCAGCGCCAAGATCAACGAGCGCGAGCGCATGGCCTTCGTGCTGGCGGCCTACAACCTGGGCCCCGAGCGCGTCCAGGCCATGCGCGCCGAAGCGCGGCGGCGCGGGCTGAATGGCGACCAGTGGTTCTTCCAGACCGAACGTATCGCCATGGAGCAGGTGGGCATGGGGCCAGTCAACTTCGTCAATAGCGTCAACAAGTACTTTGTAGCGTACAACCGGGAGCGTGCCGCGCTGGAGCGTGTGGCTAAGCGCTGACAAATCGATTTTGTCGATTGTTATGTTGGGTTTTTTGCGATTTTCATATCTATCTAATCGATTATGATGGCGCCCATCCCAACACAACTTCCCCGCTTCAAGGAGTCTTCGACATGAACAACGCTACCCTCAACGCTCTGTTCTCCACCCGCGCCGGTGCTGGCCTGAGCGTCATCCGTATCCTGGTCGGCATCATCTTCATTGCGCATGGTGCGCAAAAACTGTTCGGCATGTTCGGTGGCTATGGCCTGGAAGGCACCGGCCAGTGGATGGAGAGCATCGGCCTGGCCCCGGGTTACCTGATGGCCCTGTTGTCCGGTAGTGCCGAGTTCTTCGGCGGCCTGGCCCTGGTGATCGGCCTGCTTGCCCGCCCGGCGGCCCTGGTGCTGGCGGTGACCCTGGTGGCGGCGATCCTCTCGGTGCACATCGGCAACGGCCTGTTCATGTCCAACAACGGCTATGAGTTCGGCCTGGCCCTGCTGGCTGGCACCGTCGCGGTACTGATCGAAGGCGCTGGCCGCTTCTCGCTGGACCGCCTGATCGCCCGCTGATACACCGCAAATGCCAAGATACAAGCCTCAGGCCGATCACTTTCGGCTTGAGGCTTGTATCTTGCCGCTTGTAGCTCTAGCATACCGTCTGCGCCGATTTAAACAGCTACTTGCGGGGCGCAGGAAAGCCCCTCTCTGGGTCATCCGAAATACCGCTAAAGCGCTGGTTCGGTGACGCCTCCCGCCGCTGCCCAGCGGGATTCGCGAGGCGGAGAGAAGCTCCATGAGTTGCCCACGTACCAGTGTCTGTTTGAGCCCCTTGCCTGCCAGCCAGGCGTCCCGCACACCGCGCATCCTGCTCGGCGGCCAGCATCAACCCACTCTTTTACGTCACCTTGAAGGCCTGTCCCGGCGCAAGGGCCAGGCGCGTGCATTTCTGATCCAGTTCGCCGATACCGGCTGCCACCTCGCACAGTATGGCAATGACCGTTTCGACCTGGCCGTGATCCAGGCCCCGGCACCGGACGAGGCCGCCGAAATCATCGGCCACCTCACCCGTATCGCGCGCCAAGGCCTGATTACCCGCCGCTGAGGAGCGCGCTGTTGAGTACCAACATCATCACCACGGAAGGCCATGAGGCGCTGAAGAAAGAACTGGACCACCTGTGGCGGGTATACCGCCCGGAGATTACCCAGAAGGTTACCTGGGCGGCATCGCTGGGCGACCGCAGCGAGAATGCCGACTACCAGTACAACAAGAAGCTGCTGCGCGAGATCGACCGCCGGGTGCGTTACCTGCGCAAGCGTCTTGAAGATGTGAAGGTGGTGGCCTACTCGCCGCAGCAGGAGGGCAAGGTGTTTTTCGGTGCCTGGGTGGAGATCGAGAACGACGAGGGCGAGACCATGAAGTTTCGCATTGTCGGGTATGACGAGATCTATGGGCGCAATGACTACATCTCGATCGACTCACCCATGGCTCGTGCCTTGCTGAAGAAGGAGGAGGGTGATGAGGTGGTGGTGCACACACCTACCGGTGAAGCGACCTGGTATGTGAACAGCATCCGCTACGGGCAGTGATGTGATGTTGCCTGTGCCGGCCTCTTCGCGGGCTTGCCCGCTCCCACAGGTTCACCACAGTACTTGAAACCTGTGTCGGACCTGTGGGAGCGGGCAAGCCCGCGAAGAGGCCGGTGCAGGCTGTCATCAACTCTCGCGTAAGACCGCCAACGGGCTGGCATTCAACGCCCGCCGCGTCCCCAGCACCCCCGCACCACCTACCAGCAGCGCCCCTGCCAGCGGCAACAGCAGCAACCACACATGCGGGCTCCATTGCAGGTCAAAGGCATAGCGGTACAGCACCAGGGTAATCAGCTCGCACCCGACCGCCGCCAGCAAGCCGCTGGCCGCACCCAGCAAGCCGAACTCGATCCGCCGCGCCTTGACCAGCAATGGTCGCGCCGCGCCCAGCGCACGCAGCAAGGCGCCCTGGCGGATGCGCTCGTCCAGCGTCGCCTGCAAGCCAGCGAACAGCACCGCCAACCCGGCTGCCAGCACGAACAGCAACACATACTCCACCGCCAGGGTCACCTGGGCGAGAATGCTGCGCAGCTGATCGAGCAAGGCGTCCACCTGCAGGATGGTCACTGCCGGAAATGCCCGTGACAGCGCCACCACATCCAGGTCATGGCCCGGTGCCAGATAGAAGCTGGTCAGGTAGGTGGTCGGCAGCCCCTGCAACGTGCCGGGCTGGAAGATCATGTAGAAGTTCGGCTGGAAGCTGTCCCAGTGCACGCTGCGCAGGCTGCTGACCCGGGCCTGGCGCTGCTGGCCGCCGATGTCGAAGGTCAGCAGGTCGCCCAGTTGCAGCTTCAGGCTGCTGGCCAGTTCCGCCTCCACCGACACACCGGGGATTTCATCTTCGGCGGGCAACGCCTGCCACCAGTTGCCGCCCGTCAGTGCATTGCCTTCGGGCAGTTCGGCTGCCCAGGTCAGGCTGAGGTCGCGCTGCACGGCGCGCTCGCCTGCCGAATCCTTGCTGACCACCTGCTGCACCGGTTGCTCGTTGATGCGCACCAGGCGGCCGGGTGTCACCGGGTACAGCGGTGCCGAGGTGGCATTGACCTGCTGCAGGTGTTGGGCGAAGGGCTCACGGTCATCCGGCAGGATGTTCAGGGCGAAATGGTTGGGTGCATCCTTGGGCAGCTGCGCTTGCCAGGTGTCGAGCAGTTCCGCGCGCAGCAGCGCGACCAGGGCCATGGCCAGCAGGATCAGGCCGAAGGCCAGGGCCTGGCCGGCAGCGGCCATGGGGTGGCGCAGCAGTTGGCCCAGCCCCAGGCGCCAGGTCAGTGGTGCCCCGGCCAGCAATTGGCGCAGGCTGCGCAAACCGAGCAGCAGCAGGCCACCGAGCAGCAGCGCGGCGACCAGGCCGCCACCGAGCAGGGCAAAGGTGAGCAGCAGGTCGAGGCTCAGGCGCCACATGATCAGGCCCAGGGCGAACAGGGCCGCGCCGTACACCAGCCAGCTGCTGGGCGGTATCGGCAGCAGGTCGCGGCGTAGCACGCGCAGCGGCGGCACCTGGCCCAGCGCGGCAATTGGCGGCAGGGCGAAGCCGGCCAGGGCCACCAGCCCGGTAGCGATGCCGGCCAGGGCCGGGACGATGCCGCCTGCAGGCACCACGCTTGGCAGCAGGCCATGCAGCAGGCGGAACAGGCCCAGTTGGGCCAGCCAGCCGAGCAGGGCGCCGGCCAGCGCGGCGACCAGGCCGAGCATGGCCAATTGCAGGCAGTACAGGACCAGTGCCTGGCGGCGCGAAAGGCCCAGGCAGCGCAGCAGGGCGCTGGCGTCCAGGCGGCGTAAGGCATAGCGGCTGGCCGACAGGGCCACGGCGACGCCTGCCAGCAGCACCGCCACCAGGCTGGCCATGTTCAGGTAGCGCTCGGCCTTGCCCAAGGCGCCGCCGACCTGCTGGTTGCCATCGCGGGTGTCGCGCAGGCGCTGGTTGGCGGCCAGGTCCTTTTTCAACGCCCCGCGGTACTGGGCCAACGCTTCGGCATCGCCGCGCCACAGGTCGCGGTAGGTGACCCGGCTGCCCGGTTGGATCACGCCGGTGGCCTGCAGGTCGGCCAGGTTCATCATTACCCGTGGGGTAAGGCTGTAGAAGTTGTTGGCGCGGTCCGGTTCGTAGGTCAGTACGCGGCTCATGCGCAGCGTCTTCATGCCCACGTCGATGCTGTCGCCAACCTTCAGCCCCAGTGCCGCCAACAGGCGTGGCTCGACCCATGCTTCGCCAGGTGCCGGGCCGCCGCCCGGGGTTTCTGCGGCATAGGGCTCCGCGGCACTGCGCACTTGCCCGCGCAACGGGTAGGCACCATCGGCAGCCTTGACGCTGGACAGCTGGATACCGTTGTCGCCGCCGACCACGCTGGTGAACTCGACCACCTGGGCGTGGCGCAAGCCAAGCGCCTTGCCGGCTTCTGTCTGCTGGTCGCGGGCCGGGGCACTGCCCTGCAGTACCAGGTCGGCACCGAGGAACTCGCTGGCGCGCAGTTGCATGGCGCCGTTGAGGCGGGCACCGAAATAGCCGATGGCAGTGCTGGCCGCGACCGCTACCAGCAGGGCGAAGAACAGCACGCGCACTTCGCTGGCGCGAATGTCGCGCAGCAACTGGCGCAGGGCCAGGCCGCACAGGCGGGACAGCGGCATGTGGTTCATCAGGCCTCCACCGGGGCCACCAGGCGGCCCGCATCCAGGCGGATCTGGCGGCGGCAGCGCCGGGCCAGGCGTTCGTCATGGGTAACCAGCACCAGGGTGGTGCCGCGTTCCTTGTTCAGTTCGAACAACAGGTCGCTGATGCGCTCGCCGGTGTGGCTGTCGAGGTTGCCGGTGGGTTCGTCGGCGAACAGCACCGCAGGTTGCGCGGCGAAGGCACGGGCAATGGCCACCCGTTGCTGTTCGCCGCCCGAAAGCTGGCGCGGGGTGTGGCTCAGGCGCTTGCCCAGGCCGACCCGTTCGAGCAGGGTGCGCGCGTGTTCGCGGGCGTCGCGGCGGCCATCCAGCTCCAGCGGCAGCATCACGTTTTCCAGGGCGTTGAGGCTGTCGAGCAGCTGGAACGACTGGAACACGAAGCCCACATGTTCGGCGCGCACCCGCGCGCGCTGGTCTTCATCCAGCGGCCCCAGGTCGTGGCCAGCGAGGATGACCTTGCCGGCGCTGGGCTGGTCGAGGCCGGCGAGCAGGCCGAGCAGGGTCGACTTGCCCGAGCCCGAGGCGCCGACGATGGCCAGGCTGTCGCCCTGGGCCAGGTCGAGGGACAGCGCGTGCAGGATGGTCAGGTCACCTTCCGCGCTGGGGACCACTTTGCTAAGGTTCTGCGCAACGAGAATGCTGGGGCCCATGGAGAATCCGATGCGAGTGTGGTGGTTGAGTGCCGGTCTGGCCCTGTATTGCCTGGCCCAGAGCGCGGCGGCGGGAACACTGCTGGTTGTCGGCGATAGTATCAGCGCCGGTTTTGGCCTGGATACCCGCCAGGGCTGGGTCTCCCTGTTGCAGACCCGCCTGCGGGACGAAGGTTTCGACGACAAAGTGGTCAATGCATCGATCAGCGGCGACACCAGTGCAGGTGGCCAGGCGCGGCTGCCGGCGCTGCTTGCAGCGCACAAGCCGAGCCTGGTGGTGCTGGAGCTGGGTGGCAACGATGGCCTGCGCGGGCAGTCGCCAGCGCAATTGCAACAAAATCTTGCCTCAATGATTGAAAGTTCGCGCAAGGTCGGTGCCAAGGTGGTGCTGCTGGGCATGCGCCTGCCACCCAATTATGGCGTGCGCTACACCACCGCCTTCGCCCAGGTGTATGAACAGCTGGCAGCAGAAAAACAGGTGCCGCTGGTGCCGTTTTTCCTCGAGGGGGTAGGGGGCGTGCCTGAGTTGATGCAGGCGGATGGCATTCACCCGGCCCAGGCTGCCCAGCAGCGCCTGCTGGAAAATGCCTGGCCGGCGATAAAACCCTTGCTGTGAAGCTTTAAACGGCGCCGGCTTTCGGCTAATGTTGCGCCCCCCGTTTCGAGTGCCACCGATGCCGCGCCCTGCCTGGTCCCTGTATGCCTACCAACTGATCGAGCCTGATGAGCAGCTCGACCTGTTCGCCTGCCAGGAAATCCGCGTCCACCTCGTGGCCCGCCAGCTCGAGCTGGGCGTACCGGCCGACCGCACGCTGTGCGGTGGCCTGCTGCCGGCGCAACCGCGCTGGTCGGGGGTGGCGCGCTCGATCTACCGCGACGGCCGCCTGTGCGACCTGTGCCGCGCCATCCTCGATGCCCAGCGGCGCGGCATGCGCCCGGTGTGGCCGGAGCTGCAGGGCGCCTGAACACGCGCCTTTCATCATCTGGAACGCTTGCATGGCGCCAATGCCTCCCGCTTGCATCGGCGCAGGTGTACAATCGATTCTCTTGACCCACCTTTCGAAGGATTTACCGGATGTTGCCGCGCTTTCCTGCCGTCACCCGTAGCCTGTCCCTGGCCGCCCTGCTGGTAGCAGGCCCCGCTGCTGCGCTGGAGCTGCCACTGCCACCACCCGGTGAAGACATCATCGGCCAGGTGCATGTGATCAAGGCAAAGTACGAGGACACGTTCGCCGATATCGGCACTGCCAACGACCTCGGCTACCTGGAAATGATCGCCGCCAACCCGGGCGTGGACCCATGGCTGCCAGGTGCCGGTACCGAGATCATCTTGCCGACCCGCTACATCCTGCCGCCGGGCCCGCGCGAGGGCATCGTCATCAACCTGGCCGAATACCGCATGTACTACTTCCCGAAAGGGCAGAACGTGGTGCATACCTTCCCGCTGGGCATTGGCCGTGAAGGCTGGGGTTCGCCGATCGCCAATACCAAGATCACCGCCAAGACGCCGAACCCGACCTGGACCCCGCCAGCGTCGATCCGTGCCGAGCACGCGGCTGACGGCGACATCCTGCCGAGCGTGGTGCCGGCCGGCCCGGACAACCCGCTGGGGCCGTTCAAGTTCACCCTCGGCGTGCCGGGCTACCTGATCCATGGTTCGAACAAGAAGTTCGGCATTGGCATGCGTACCAGCCACGGTTGCTTCCGCATGCTCAACAACAACGTGCTGGAACTGTCGAAGATGGTGCCGGTGGGTACGCCGGTGCGCATCATCAACGAGCCCTACAAGTTTGGTATCAGTGGCGGCAAGGTCTATCTGGAGGCGCACACGCCGCTGGACGACCAGGGTAATCCGTCGGTGGTCGATAAACACACTGCTGTTATCAACGCCTTGCTCAAGCGTGAAGACCTGGCCAATAACCTACGCATGAACTGGGACATGGTCCGTGACGTGGTAGCCGCGGAAGATGGCATGCCGGTGGAAATTGCCGTGCCGACCGAAAACCAGGGTGGCGCACCGATGGTTTCGAGCATTCCGCCCGAACTGCAGTAAGGTAATTGCGACACACCCGGGCCTGCCTTAGTGCAGGCCTTTTCGTTTCTGCGTGGTGCGTTTGCCTTGTGCGCAGGCAATAAAAAAGCCGACCCACAAGTGGGTCGGCTCCATAACAATCCGTGAGGATTATTACTTGCGGCTGGCTTTGTCCAGCATACGCAGAGCGCGCTCGTTGGCTTCGTCAGCGGTCTGCTGAGCCTTCTGAGCGGCTGCCAGTGCGTCGTCAGCCTTACGGTAGGCTTCGTCTGCACGAGCTTGAGCGCGAGCTGCTGCGTCTTCAGTCGCAGTCAGACGAGCTTCGGTTTCTTTGGATACGCTGCTGCAACCGGTAGCCAGAACTGCGGCCAGAGCCAGAGCAGAGAATTTCAGAACGTTGTTCATCGTGTTCCCCTTCAAGGACTTTCTATTAAATAGCCATCTCTCGGAAAAGAGAAACTGGCCGGCGTACATAGTACCCATTACTTGTAGTAAGTAAACTGACTAAGCGCAAGAACTGCAAAAAAAATGTTGCTTGACGCCTTTCCGACAAGATTTGCGACACGCCTGTGAAAAAAACGTACAGGGTTCGCAAGCGACTGTAGTACAGGAACTTTTTTGTTGAACTAAGGGTGACTTTAACTGTCCTTCGGCGTCTTAAGCCCTAGTACATCCGGTGGCTGCCTGGCGCGTTGCCAAGAATGGCATCTGGCTGCATTTTCGCCATTTTTTAACCGCCACCACCTTGAGCAATCCCGCCTGCGGCGCCTACTATCTTGTGAGTGCCAGAGGATCCGAACGATTGCAATCGTCCAGTGGTCGAAGGGGGCAACAGGTGGCGTAGAGGATTCTGTGCCGGATAAACCACCATCGGTTAAGGTATGGGTCTGCCGAGAAGACCTGCGAGGAGTAGTGATGAGCGAAGCGCTGACCATCCACCATGACCAGGCCGGTCATCAGTTCGAGACCAACGTGGACGGTCATCGTGCCTATCTGACGTACATGGACCTGGGCAAGCAGACGCTGGACATCTATCGCACCTTCGTACCCAACGCCCTGCGTGGCCGCGGGATTGCTGCCGCCCTGACCGAACGGGCCCTGGAGTACGCTGAACAGATGGGCTACACGGTGATTCCGTCCTGCTCGTACGTGGAGCGCTACATGGAGCGCCAGCAGCGGCATTCGAGCAAGGTCTGATTCTGTAAAAAAAAGCGGGGCCGCTTCGCGCCCCATCGCCGGCAAGCCAGCTCCCACATTTAAAGCGTTTCGCCGTACGTGTGGGAGCCGGCTTGCCGGCGATGGGGCGCGAAGCGGCCCCGCCTTTTATTGCATCAGCCGCGCTTACGCTGCGGCAGCACATCCTTAAGCTTGGCGCGCATGCTGCGCAGGGTCTTCTCGGTAGCCGACCAGTCGATGCAGGCATCGGTGATCGACACGCCGTACTGCAGTTCGTCCAGGTTCTTCGGAATCGACTGGCAGCCCCAGTTCAGGTGGCTCTCGACCATCAGGCCGATGATCGACTGGTTGCCTTCGAGGATCTGGTTGGCGACGTTCTCCATCACCAGCGGTTGCAGGGCCGGGTCCTTGTTGGAGTTGGCGTGGCTGCAATCGACCATGATGTTGGCCTTGATCTTGGCCTTGGCCAGGTCCTGCTCGCAGAGGGCGACGCTGACCGAATCGTAGTTCGGCTTGCCGTTGCCGCCGCGCAGTACCACGTGGCCGTACGGGTTGCCCTTGGTGGTGACGATCGACACGCCGCCTTCCTGGTTGATGCCGAGGAAGCGGTGCGGCTTGGACACCGACTGCAGGGCGTTGATGGCAACGGTCAGGCCGCCGTCGGTGCCGTTCTTGAAGCCGACTGCCGAGGACAGGCCCGAAGCCATCTCGCGGTGGGTCTGCGATTCGGTGGTGCGGGCGCCGATGGCCGACCAGCTGATCAGGTCCTGCAGGTACTGCGGAGAAATCGGGTCGAGCGCTTCGGTGGCGGTCGGCAGGCCCATTTCGGCCAGGTCCAGCAGCAGCTTGCGGCCGATGTGCAGGCCATCCTGGATCTTGAACGAGTCATCCAGGTACGGGTCGTTGATCAGGCCTTTCCAGCCGACGGTGGTGCGCGGTTTTTCGAAATACACGCGCATGACCAGGTACAGCGTGTCGGACACTTCCTCGGCCAGTACTTTCAGGCGCTCGGCGTACTCGTGGGCGGCCTTGATGTCGTGGATCGAGCAAGGGCCGACCACGACGAACAGGCGATGGTCCTTGCCGTCGAGAATATTGCGCACCACTTCACGGCCGGCAGTCACGGTCTGCAGGGCCTTGGCGCTGAGGGGGATTTCCTTCTTGAGCTGATCGGGGGTGATCAGGGTCTCGTTGGAGGCAACGTTCAAGTCATCGATCGGTAAATCAGCCATCGTGTTACTCGTCAGGTCACGGGTGCCGGCCGCCAACTATCCCCGTGCGGCCCAGCAGCAAGAATAATCGCAGCGGGGAGCCGAACCTTAGCGCGTTACAGGTGGCGCGACAATGGGCTGGGCCCCGTCCGTGTGGGGTTTTTCCGAGATGGCAGGTGTTTGCCGTGCATGGGCTGCCCAGCGCTGCGCAACCTGTGTAAAAAGAGGGCTGACTTTTACCTGGAGATCGGCATGCATCCGCACACACCACGTATCGGCATCATCGGCAGTGGCGCCATCGGCGGCTTCTATGGGTTGATGCTGGCCCGGGCCGGCTTCGATGTGCATTTCCTGTTGCGCAGCGAGTACGAGGTTGTCCGCGAGCAGGGGTTGACCCTGGACAGTGCCGTGCATGGCAACTTGCAGATAGAGGTGCAGGCCTATGCCAGTGCCGCCGACATGCCGCCCTGCGACTGGCTGCTGGTGGGGGCCAAGGCCACCAGCAATGACCAGTTGGCGCCGCTGATCGTGCAGGCGGCCGCACCGGGCGCCAAGGTGGTGCTGTTGCAGAACGGCCTGGGCGTGGAGGAGCAGTTGCGCCCGGCCTTGCGTAGCGACATGCACCTGCTCGGCGGCCTGTGTTTTATCTGCGTCAACCGCCAGGCGCCCGGCGTGATCCGCCACCAGGCCCTGGGCGCGGTCAACCTCGGCTACCACAGCGGGCCGGCCAACGATGGTGGTGCCGCGCTGGTCAATGAGGGCGCGGAGCTGTTCCGGGCTGCGGGCATCGACTCGCAGGCCATGCCCGACCTGGCCCAGGCACGCTGGCAGAAGCTGGTGTGGAACGTGCCCTACAACGGCCTGTCGGTGCTGCTCGGCGCCAGCACCACGCCGCTGATGGCCGACAGCCATGGCCGCGCCCTGATCCAGGCCTTGATGGCCGAGGTGGTGCAGGGTGCGGCGGCGTGTGGCCATGTGTTGCCCGAGGGGTATGCCGAGCACCTGTTCCAGGTGACCGAGCGCATGCCCGACTACTGGCCCAGCATGTACCACGACCATGTCCACAAGCGCCCGCTGGAGCTGCAGGCCATCTATGCCGAGCCGTTGGCACAGGCGCGTGCGGCAGGCTGCCGCTTGCCGTGCATGGAGATGCTGTACCAGGCGCTGGCGTTCATCGACCGGGGCGAACAGCCCCGCTGAGGGTGGCTCTGGCCCCGCCGGGGCCCTCCAGCCCGCACCAGCAGCGCGCCGGACGGCAAAGCGTGCGTCCGGCGCGCTGCTAAGCTGAAGCTTGCTCTGCCGCAGCGGCAGTCAAGGAGGTCGAATGATCCACTCCATGCTGTACGCCACCGACCTCGGTGTCTACGCCCCTTTTGTCATGCAACACGCGCTGGCGCTGGCGCGCACATTCGGCGCCGAGTTGTATGTGATCCATGCGGTAGAGCCCATGGGCCAGTTCGCTGAATCTCTCCTGCAAAGCTACCTCGATGAGCAGACGCTCGACCAGCTGCACAGCCAGGGGGTGAACACGGTGATGGCCAATATCGAGCAGCGTGTGCTGGAAAACTTTCGCGACGAACTGGGCGAGGAGGCCGACCTGGCGGTGATCAAGGCGGTGCGAGTACGCCAGGGCGACCCGGCGCAGGTGATCCTCGACCAGGCGCAGCGGCTGAGCGTCGACCTGCTGATTTTCGGTAGCCACAGTGCTGGCGCCGGCGTGGATGTGCCATTGGGGCGCACGGCGGTACGGCTGCTGCAGCTGTCGCCGGTACCGGTGTACATGGTGCCGCTGGCGCAGCATTTGGGGCGTAGGAAAGCATGAAGATGGCCGTAGGCCATTTCCGGGGGTATGTAACAAAATAGTTCTAGATTTATTTCCAGAACCACTAATATAGTTATATATCGTCGCTGCCTGCTGCCGCGGACTCATCGCTGAACCGAGGGGAACCTATGAAGCTTCAACAACTGCGCTACATCTGGGAAGTGGCGCACCATGACCTCAACGTCTCCGCGACGGCGCAGAGCCTGTATACCTCCCAGCCAGGTATCAGCAAGCAGATCCGCCTGCTCGAGGATGAGCTGGGTGTTGAAGTCTTTGCCCGCAGCGGCAAGCACCTGACCCGCGTTACCCCGGCCGGTGAGCGCATCATCAATACCGCTGGCGAAATCCTGCGCAAGGTCGAAAGCATCAAGCAGATTGCCCAGGAATTCTCCAACGAGAAGAAGGGCACGCTGTCCATCGCCACCACCCACACCCAGGCGCGTTATGCCTTGCCGCCGGTGATCAGCAACTTCATCAAGCAGTACCCGGAAGTGTCCTTGCACATGCACCAGGGTTCGCCCATGCAGATTGCCGAAATGGCCGCGGACGGTACAGTGGACTTCGCCATCGCCACCGAGGCGCTGGAGCTGTTCGGCGACCTGATCATGATGCCGTGCTACAAGTGGAACCGCTGCGTGGTGGTGCCGCAGGGCCATCCGTTGACCAAGCTGCCGAAGCTTACTCTGGAAGCGGTCGCCGAATACCCGATCGTTACCTACGTGTTCGGTTTCACCGGCCGTTCGAAGCTGGACGAAGCGTTCAACCACCGCGGCCTTACGCCGAAAGTGGTGTTTACCGCCGCTGACGCCGACGTGATCAAGACCTATGTGCGCCTGGGGCTGGGCGTGGGGATCGTCGCCAAGATGGCGGTGGACACCAAGCTCGACAGCGACCTGGTGGCCTTGGATGCCAGCGAACTGTTCGAAGCCAGCATCACCAAGATCGGCTTCCGCCGCGGCACCTTCCTGCGTGGTTTCATGTGCGACTTCATCGAGAAGTTCGCCCCGCACCTGACCCGTGAAGTGATGGCCAAGGCCATTCAGTGCCACAACAAGCAGGAGCTGGAAGACCTGTTCGAAGGCGTCGAGCTGCCGGTGCACTGATCTGGAATTGCAGGGGGCCGCTTTGCGGCCCAATCGCCGGCAAGCCAGCTCCCACAGGATTACCGTTGCCTGAAGGCTTGTGATGTTCCTGTGGGAGCTGGCTTGCCGGCGATTGGGGCGCGAAGCGGCCCCAGCTGTGTTATGCCTTGCTGATCAGGTTGCCCGCGTGCAACCCGCATTCCTTCTGCGTCGACTCTTCCCACCACCAACGCCCTTCGCGCTCATGCTGGTTTGGCAGCACCGGGCGGGTGCAGGGCTCGCAGCCGATGCTGATGAAGCCGCGCTCGTGCAGGCTGTTGTACGGCAGCTCCAGCATGCGGATATAACCCCACACTTCCTCGCTGGTCATCTGTGCCAGTGGGTTGAACTTGTACAGGGTGCGCTCGGGGGTGGAGAAGGCGCTGTCGATTTCCACTGCCGCCACCTGGCTGCGGGTGCCCGGGCTCTGGTCGCGGCGCTGGCCGGTGGCCCAGGCGCTCACGGTGGCCAGCTTGCGACGCAGCGGCTCGATCTTGCGGATACCGCAGCACTCGCCGTGGCCGTCCTTGTAGAAGCTGAACAGGCCCTTTTCCTTGACGAACGGGTCGAGCTTGGCGCGGTCGGGGCTGAGGATTTCGATCGGCAGGTTGTACTGCTCGCGGACCTGGTCGATGAACCGGTAGGTCTCCGGGTGCAGGCGGCCGGTGTCGAGGCTGAACACCTTGACCTGCTTGTTCAGCTTCCAGGCCATGTCCACCAGCACCACATCCTCGGCGCCGCTGAAGGAGATCCACAGGTCATCACCGAAGTGCTCGAAGGCAAGCTTGAGGATGTCCTGCGGGGACTTGTTGGCATAGGTCGCGGCCAGTGCGGCGACGTCGAAGGGTTGGCTCATCAGGCGGTTTCCATCGTGGCTGTGGCGCTGTGCGCTCGTAGTGAGGTGATGGTAACAAAAAATGGCGGGGTAGGCGGGCTTGGAGTCGGTGGCGCCTGCTTCGCGGGCTCGCCCGCTCCCACAGGTACAGCGCACATCTGCCAGTTGTGGGAGCGGGCGAGCCCGCGAAGCAGGCGCCGCCGATCACAAGCCTTGCAAGGTCTCCATCAACACCCGCACCTTGGCAATCGACTCTTCATTTTCGGCCTGCCACTCGGAGTCGGCCACCACCGCGCCGCCGCCCCAGCAGCTGACCTGTCCACCCTTGACCAGCAGGCTGCGAATGGCAATCGAGCTGTCCATTTCGCCGCGCACATCCACGTAGAGCAGTGAGCCGCAGTACAGCGCCCGGCGTGCCGGCTCCAGTTCGTCGATGATCTGCATGGCGCGGATCTTCGGCGCGCCGGTGATCGAGCCGCCCGGGAAGCTGTCGCCGATCAGGTCCAGGGCGTCTTTATCGCTGGCCAGCTGGCCGGTGATGCTGCTGACCAGGTGGTGCACGTTGGGGTAGCTCTCCAGGCTGAACAGCTCGGGCACCTTCACCGAGCCGATCTCGCAGGTACGCCCCAGGTCGTTGCGCAGCAGGTCGACGATCATCAGGTTTTCCGAGCGATCCTTGGGGCTGTGCAGCAACTCCTCGGCATTGCGCATGTCTTCTGCCGGGTTGCTGGCGCGCGGGCGGGTGCCCTTGATCGGCCGGGTTTCCACCTGGCGCTGGCTGACGCGGATGAAGCGCTCGGGCGAAAAGCTCAGCAGGGCGCTGCCGTCGGCCAGTTGCTGGTAGCCGGAGAAGGGGGTGGGGCAGGCTTTGCGCAGGGCCTGGTAAGCGTGCCACGGGTCGCCCTGGCAGGGCGCGCGGAAGCGCTGGGTAAGGTTGATCTGGTAGCAGTCGCCGGCCTGGATGTAGCGCTGCACCTGGTCAAAGGCGGCCTTGTACTGCTCGGGCTGCAGGTCGCCGGCCATCGGCGCGAGTAGCTGGAAGCTGCCGCTTTCCGCGTTGTCGACACCTTCGAACAGGGCGATCAGCCGTTCCCGTTCGCTGCCGGGCAGGCTCGGGTGGAACACCAGTTGGCTGGTCGCGCACTGGTGGTCGGTCGCCAGCGCCCAGGCATACAGCCCCAATTGCGCGTCCGGCAGGCCAAGGTCGTCCACGGCCAGGCTGGGCAGGTGCTCCAGGCGGCGGCCGAAGTCATAGCTCAGGTAGCCGATCAGGCCGCCAGCGAACGGCAGCTCGCTGCCTGGGGGCAGCTGCGCATGGCCCAGTCGTGCCAGGCCGGCGCGAAGGCGCTGGAGGAAGGTGCGGCCACCTTCGTCGGGCTGCGCCTGCAGGTGTTGCAGCGGCCAGGCGCTGAGCAGGTCGAAGCGCCCGCGTTCGGCGCCGGGGCGGGCGCTGTCCAGCAGGATCGCACCGGGGGCCTGGCGCAGGCGGGCGAAATAGGCGGCAGGGTCGGGCTGGTAGGGCAGGGGGTGGAGCGTACAGGTCGGCATCAGTGTGGACGGCGATGTAAAAGCGAGGAGGGCGATTGTAGACCTGTGCAGGAAATGCGCCTAGCTTTGTGGCGACATTCAAGCACTGGGTTTCGCCCTTGCGGCCCTGTCGTGACACAAGGCCGCTCCTACAGGAGATCGCGTGATCCTGTAGGAGCGGCCTTGTGTCGCGATGGGCTGCGCAGCAGCCCCGGCGATTTCAGCGCGGGTGCACGTGCCCGAACAAGCCTTGCGATACCCGCACACGCTGTTCGGCATCTTCGCTGATGCCATCCTTGGCCAGTGCTTCCAGGTGCGCCTCGATGGCGTGGGTGCGCTGGGTCAGGCCGCAGTCGTTGGCGATCTGGATGTTCAGGCCCGGGCGGGCGTTGAGCTCGAGAATCAGCGGCCCCTTGTCCTGGTCCAGCACCATGTCGACACCGATGTAGCCCAGGCCGCACAGCTCGTAGCAGCCGGCGGCCAGCTTCATGAAGCCGTCCCAGTTCGGCAGTTGCACGCCATCCACCGCGTTGGTGGTGTCCGGGTGCTTGCTGATGATGTTGTTCAGCCAGGTGCCGCGCAAGGTCACGCCGGTGGCCAGGTCGACACCCACGCCGATGGCGCCCTGGTGCAGGTTGGCCTTGCCGCCGGACTGGCGGGTCGGCAGGCGCAGCATGGCCATCACCGGGTAGCCCATCAGCACGATGATGCGGATGTCCGGCACACCTTCGTAGCTGATGCTCTTGAAGATCTGGTCGGGGGTGACCCGGTACTCAATCAGCGCACGGTCGCGGTGCCCGCCCAGCGAGTACAGGCCGGTGAGGATGCTCGAGATCTGGTGCTCGATTTCCTCGTGGCTGATGATCTTGCCGGACACCGTGCGGTAGCGGTCCTCGAAGCGGTCGGCGATCACCAGGATGCCGTCACCACCGGCGCCCTGCGCCGGCTTGATGACGAAATCGCTGCGCCCACCAATGATCTGGTGGAGCTTCTCGATCTCTTTCTCGGTCTCGATGATGCCGTACATTTCCGGCACATGGATGCCGGCCGCCAGGGCGCGCTCCTTGGTGATGATCTTGTCGTCGACGATCGGGTACAGGTGGCGCTTGTTGTACTTCAACACGTAGTCCGCGTTGCGCCGGTTGATACCCATGATGCCCCGGGCCTCCAGGGCTTTCCACGTCTTGATCAGGCCAAACATCAGGCGTCAGCCTTCTTCAGGAATGCCTTGAAGCGTACGAGCTCGGTCAGGCGGTAGCCGCGGTAGCGACCCATCGCCAGCATGAAGCCCACCAGGATCAGCAGCACGGCCGGGAAGGTGAACACGAAGTACACCAGCTCCGGCACCATCATCAACAGGTGCGCCAGGGAAGCGGCGAACAGGGTGCCGATGGCCACTTTCATGGCATGGCCGCCGCCACGCTCTTCCCAGGTGATGGACAGGCGCTCGATGGTCATGGTCAGGATCACCATCGGGAACAGCGCTACCGACAGCCCGCGCTCCAGGCCCAGCTTGTGGCTGAACAGGCTGATGGCGGCAATCAGTACCACGACGAAGGTCAGTACCACCGACAGGCGTGGCAGCATCTGCAACTTCAGGTGTTCCAGGTACGAGCGCAGCGACAGGCCCAGGGCGGTGATTACCGTGAACAGCACTATACCGAAGCCAAGCTGGGTCTCGCGGAAGGCCAGGGCGATCAGTACCGGGGTGAAGGTACCCAGGGTCTGCAGGCCGACCAGGTTGCGCAGCACCAGGATCACCAGCACACCGATCGGGATCATCACCATGATCATGAAGGTTTGCTGGGTCTGCAGCGGCAGGCCGTACAGCGAATATTCGAGGAAGTCGGCGTCGGTATTTTCGTCGGTCAGCTTGGCCAGGCGGATGGCGTTCATCTCGCTGTTGTTCATGCTGAAGGTAACGTTGGCCTTCTTGCCGCCATCGACAGTGATCAGGTTGTCGTCACCGGTCCACCACAGCAGGCGATCGCTTGGCAGGCCCTGCTCGCCGGTGTCCGGGTTGAAGTACAGCCAGTCGGTGCCGTTGAAGCTGCGCAGCCACAGTTCCGGGGTTTGCGGGGTGTCGGCCACCAGGCGGATGGTGTGCACCTTCTCCATCGGTACGTGGGCGATCGACAGCAGCAGGTCGATGACCTGGGCCTTCTTCATGGCCGTGGTGTCGCCGGCCAGCAGCAGCTTGACGTTATCGTCGTTGAGGTTGTTGACCCGCTTGATGGTCTCGCTGACGAAGGTCTCGACGTCGGCCGAGTGCTGGCGGATCGGCGCCATCAGGGCCTCGGCGGCGATCTTCTCGGGGCCTTCCACTGCCAGGCTGTCACGGAAGGTCGGGCCTTTGACCGTGGTCTTCTCGTTGCTGTAGCGCTTGGTCAGCACCAGGCGGTAGTAGAGGGTCTGGTTGCCGCTGGCGCGGCGGGCCGACCAGGTGACCTTGCGGTTGCCGTCGGCACGGTTGACGCTCACCCCGTAGTTGTTGGAGATGAAGCTCTCGTTGAGGCTGACGTAGTCGCGGTTCAGCGGTGGCACGAACATCTGCACCTTGACCGGGTCCTTGGTGCTGGCCACGAACTCGACCTTGGCGTCGATGTTCCACAGGTCGTCGGTTTCATCCTCGGTTACCGGGATGCCGAGTACGAAGATCTGATAAGCCGTGACCGCCACGCCCAACAGCACCAGCACGGTGATCAGGACTTTCAGATGGAGGGTAAGAGAGCGCATCGGGATTACTCTGCTTTGGGAGCGTCGGTGGCACAGGCAGGTTTGCCGGCCGCGTATTTAAGGCTTGGGTCGACCAGCGCGTCGAAGTGCTTGAGCGCCTCGGAGCCGATCAGCAGCGGGAACTGGAAGGCGCTGCGGTCGGTGAGGTTGACTTCGATGGTGCGCATGGCCTGGCCCATGCAGATTTCAAGTTCGATGACCGGGCGCGCGGTGTAGGCCTTGCCCGATTCAGCATCATAGTCGCCGGCCCGGCGCTTGATCTTGCTTACGCGTGCCAGCGGGCGTTCGATGGGGTGCGAATGGGCGGCGTCGATGGCCAGGTAGAAGCGCACCCAGCTTTCGCCGTTGCGCTTGAAACGCTTGATGTCGCGGGCGCTGAGCGACGCGGTCTTGGCGCCGGTGTCGAGCTTGGCGGCCACTTCCAGGTCCAGGTCGCCCAGGCGTGCATATTCGTTGAGACCGTACACGGTCTTGCCTGCGGCCTGGCCAAGGGCCGGCAGCAGGGTGAGGCAGAGCAGCAATAATGCGGGTGTAAGTCTCATATTCCTGGCGCGGTGCAGTGCAAGGTTCGGGGCTGTTTTCAAAGCCATGTTCAGAGCCGTGTTCAGGGCAAGGCGACTGGCAGCGACTGCGCAAGCTTCCTCGTTCATCTGTCAACAGCATGAATGGATGACAGACAGGCTATCCATACTCCATCGGAGGCGCGGCATTCTATCACGCCGGCGCCTTGACGCCAGCGGTGCGCGTTCTGACAGCACCGGGCTGGCATTAGTTCGTTCTTAGACGATTGTCGACAATATTCATTTTGTCTTTGACTGCCGCGGTCTAATTAGCTAATTTCTGGCAAAGAGATTTGCAAGGTGTCGACAATATGCAGGACCTATCCACCCCCAGCCCGATGCTGGCAGACGAAACGGAAACCTTGTCCGAAAACGTCTTCCGGCGCATCCAGGCGGCCATCGTCAAGGGCGATATCGCCCCCGGCAGCAAGATTTCCGAGCCGGAGCTGGCGCGTACCTACGGCATCAGCCGCGGGCCGCTGCGCGAGGCCATTCACCGCCTCGAAGGCCAGCGCCTGCTGGTGCGCGTGCCGCATGTGGGGGCGCGGGTGGTGTCGCTCAACCACGCCGAACTGATCGAGCTGTACGAAATTCGCGAATCGCTGGAAGGCATGGCCTGCCGCCTGGCCGCCGAACGCATGAGCCAGGCCGACATCGACGAACTGCGCCGGGTGCTCGACACCCACGAGCGCGATGCCGCGTTCCAGGCCGGCCTGGGCTATTACCAGCAGGAAGGCGACTACGATTTCCATTACCGGATCATCCAGGGCAGCGGTAACCAGACCCTGGTCAAGATGCTCTGCGGCGAGCTGTACCAGCTGGTGCGCATGTACCGCATCCAGTTTTCCGCCACGCCCAACCGGCCACGCCAGGCCTTTGCCGAACACCACCGCATTCTCGATGCCATCGCCGACCGTGACGGCGAGCTGGCCGAACTCCTGATGCGCCGCCACATCGGCGCGTCCAAGCGCAATATCGAGCGTCACTACCTGGACGCCCACAACAACAGCCCACGAGGTGAGAAATGACTGTGAAGAGCACCCCCGGTCAGCGTTTCCGCGACGCCGTTGCCGCTGAACATCCGCTGCAGGTGGTTGGCGCCATCAACGCCAACCATGCCCTGCTGGCCAAGCGCGCCGGCTTCAAGGCCATCTACCTGTCCGGTGGCGGCGTCGCCGCCGGTTCGCTGGGCCTGCCGGACCTGGGCATCAGCGGCCTGGACGATGTACTCACCGACGTGCGCCGCATCACCGACGTGTGCGACCTGCCGCTGCTGGTGGATGTCGACACCGGCTTCGGCGCCTCTGCCTTCAACGTTGCCCGTACCGTGCGCTCGATGAGCAAGTTCGGCGCTGCCGCCATCCATATCGAGGACCAGGTCGGCGCCAAGCGCTGCGGCCACCGCCCGAACAAGGAAATCGTCAGCCAGCAGGAAATGGTCGACCGCATCAAGGCCGCAGTCGATGCCCGTACCGATGACAGCTTCGTGATCATGGCGCGTACCGATGCCCTGGCCGTCGAGGGCCTGAACGCCGCCCTGGACCGCGCCGCCGCCTGCGTCGAGGCCGGCGCCGACATGATCTTCCCGGAAGCCATCACCGAACTGCAGATGTACAAGACCTTCGCCGACCGGGTGAGGGCACCGATCCTGGCCAACATCACCGAATTCGGCGCCACGCCGCTGTACACCACCGAAGAGCTGGCCTCGGTCGACGTGTCGCTGGTGCTGTACCCGCTGTCGGCGTTCCGCGCCATGAACAAGGCGGCCGAGAACGTGTACACCGCGCTGCGCCGCGACGGCACGCAGAAGAACGTGATCGACACCATGCAGACCCGCATGGAGCTCTACGATGCCATTGGTTACCACGCCTTCGAGCAGAGCCTCGATGCGCTGTTTGCCCAGAAGAAGGGCTGAAGGCTTTTATTGGAGCGGCTGGCCTCTTCGCGGGCGCGCCCGCTCCCACAGGGACCCCACAGGCCTGGAGTGCCGCGCAGTCCCTGTAGGAGCGGGCGTGCCCGCGAAGAGGCCCGCACAGGCAAAACTGATTAGCCAGCTAAATTTCCATAACAAGTTCAAGAAAGGAGAAACACCATGGCCGAAGCAAAAGTACTCAGTGGCGCAGGCCTGCGTGGCCAGGTGGCCGGCCAGACCGCGCTGTCGACCGTGGGCCAGGCCGGTGCCGGGCTGACCTACCGTGGTTACGACGTGCGTGACCTGGCCGCGGGCGCCGAGTTCGAAGAAGTCGCCTATCTGCTGCTGTACGGCGAGCTGCCGAGCAAAGCCGAACTGGCCGACTACAAGCGCAAGCTCAAGGGCCTGCGTGACCTGCCGCAAGCCCTGAAGGAAGTGCTCGAGCGCATCCCGCGTGACGCCCACCCGATGGACGTGATGCGCACAGGTTGCTCGGTGCTGGGTACCCTGGAGCCCGAACTGACCTTCGAGGCCCAGCGTGACAAGACCGACCGCCTGCTGGCGCTGTTCCCGGCGGTGATGTGCTACTGGTACCGCTTCACCCACGACGGCGTGCGTATCGACTGCACCAGCGACGAAGACACCCTCGGTGGCCACTTCCTGCACCTGCTGCATGGCAAGAAGCCGAGCGAGCTGCACGTCAAGGTCATGAACGTGTCGCTGATCCTCTACGCCGAGCACGAGTTCAATGCCTCGACCTTCACCGCCCGCGTCTGTGCCTCGACCCTCTCCGACCTGTACTCCTGCGTAACCGCTGCCATCGGTTCGCTGCGCGGCCCGCTGCATGGCGGTGCCAACGAGGCGGCGATGGAGCTGATCGAGCGCTTCCAGAGCCCGCAGGAAGCCACTGCCGAGCTGCTGCGCATGCTCGAGCGCAAGGACAAGATCATGGGCTTTGGCCATGCCATCTACAAAGAGTCCGACCCGCGCAACGAGGTGATCAAGGGCTGGTCGAAACAGCTCGCCGACGAAGTGGGTGACAAGGTGCTGTACCCGGTTTCCGAAGCCATCGACAAAACCATGTGGGAGCAGAAGCGCCTGTTCCCCAACGCCGACTTCTACCATGCCTCGGCGTACCACTTCATGGGCATCCCGACCAAGCTGTTCACCCCGATCTTCGTCTGCTCGCGCCTGACCGGCTGGGCGGCGCACGTCTTCGAACAGCGCGCCAACAACCGCATCATCCGCCCGAGCGCCGAGTATGTCGGCGTCGAGCAGCGCCAGTTCGTGCCGATCGAACAGCGCTGACAGGCCGTACCTGTGGGGGCCTGTTCCGGCCTCATCGCCGGCAAGCCGGCTCCCACAGGGACTGCACCAGCCTCAGGAGCAGTGCAATACCTGTGGGAGCCGGCTTGCCGGCGATGAGGCCGGAACGGCTGACACAGGGCTGCAACCAGAAAGCTATCCACGACCGTACCGTGACCGAGCCTGATAACGATATGAACACTGCATTCCGCAAGCACCTGCCAGGCACCGACCTGGACTACTTCGATGCCCGCGCGGCGGTCGAGGCCATCAAGCCCGGCGCCTACGATGGCCTGCCTTACACCTCTCGCGTACTTGCCGAAAACCTGGTGCGCCGCTGCGACCCGGCTACCCTCGACGCCTCGCTGGGCCAGCTGATCGAGCGCAAGCGCGACCTCGACTTCCCGTGGTTCCCGGCCCGCGTGGTGTGCCACGACATTCTCGGCCAGACCGCACTGGTCGACCTCGCCGGCCTGCGTGACGCCATTGCCGACAAAGGCGGCGACCCGGCCCAGGTCAACCCTGTGGTGCCGGTGCAACTGATCGTCGACCACTCGCTGGCCGTCGAGTGCGGCGGTTTCGACCCGCAGGCCTTCGAAAAGAACCGCGCCATCGAAGACCGCCGCAACGAAGACCGCTTCCATTTCATCAACTGGACCAAGAAGGCGTTCAAGAACGTCGACGTGATCCAGCCGGGCAACGGCATCATGCACCAGATCAACCTGGAGAAGATGTCGCCGGTGATCCACAACGACCGTGGCGTGGCCTACCCGGACACCTGCGTCGGCACCGACAGCCACACCCCGCATGTCGACGCCCTGGGCGTGATCGCCATCGGCGTGGGTGGCCTGGAAGCCGAGAACGTGATGCTCGGCCGTGCCTCGTGGATGCGCCTGCCGGAAATCGTCGGCGTCGAGCTGACCGGCAAGCTGGCGCCGAACATCACCGCCACCGACCTGGTGCTGGCCCTGACCGAATTCCTGCGCAAGCAGAAAGTCGTCGGCGCCTACCTGGAGTTCCACGGCGAGGGCGCCCGTGCCCTGACCCTGGGCGACCGCGCCACCATCTCCAACATGGCCCCGGAATATGGCGCCACTGCGGCGATGTTCGCCATCGACCAGCAGACCATCGACTACCTGCGCCTGACCGGCCGCGAAGAGCAGCAGGTCAAGCTGGTGGAAACCTATGCCAAGGCCACCGGCCTGTGGGCCGACAGCCTGGGCGGCGCAGTCTACGAGCGCACCCTGAGCTTCGACCTGTCGAGCGTGGTGCGCAACATGGCCGGCCCGTCCAACCCGCATGCCCGCGTCGCCACCAGCGACCTGGCGGCCAAAGGCATCGCCGGCAGTTGGGAAGAAGTGCCAGGGCAGATGCCTGATGGCGCGGTGATCATTGCCGCCATCACCAGCTGCACCAACACCAGCAACCCGCGCAACGTGATTGCCGCAGGCCTGCTGGCGCGCAATGCCAACAAGCTGGGCCTGGCCCGCAAGCCGTGGGTCAAGTCGTCGCTGGCGCCTGGCTCCAAGGCCGTGCAGCTGTACCTGGAAGAGGTCGGGCTGGAGAAGGAGCTGGAACAGCTCGGTTTTGGCATCGTCGCCTTCGCCTGCACCACCTGCAACGGCATGTCCGGCGCCCTGGACCCGGTGATCCAGCAAGAAATCATCGACCGTGACCTGTACGCCACCGCCGTGCTGTCGGGCAACCGCAACTTCGACGGGCGTATCCACCCGTATGCCAAGCAGGCCTTCCTCGCTTCGCCGCCACTGGTGGTGGCCTACGCCATCGCCGGTACCATCCGCTTCGACATCGAGAAGGATGTGCTGGGCGTGGTCGACGGCAAGGAAATCCGCCTCAAGGACATCTGGCCCAGCGACGAAGAGATCGACGCCGTGGTGCGTGCCGCGGTCAAGCCGGAACAGTTCCGCAAGGTGTACATCCCGATGTTCGCCATCGAGGAAGACCGTGGGCCGAAGGTGGCGCCGCTGTACGACTGGCGCCCGATGAGCACCTACATACGCCGCCCGCCGTACTGGGAGGGTGCCTTGGCCGGTGAACGTACCCTGCGCGGCATGCGCCCGCTGGCAGTGCTGCCGGACAACATCACCACCGACCACCTGTCGCCGTCCAACGCCATCATGCTCGACAGCGCTGCCGGCGAGTACCTGGCGAAGATGGGCCTGCCGGAGGAGGACTTCAACTCCTACGCTACCCACCGTGGCGACCACCTGACTGCCCAGCGCGCTACCTTTGCCAACCCCAAGCTGTTCAACGAAATGGTGCGCAAGGAAGACGGCAGCGTGAAGCAGGGCTCGCTGGCGCGTATCGAGCCGGAAGGCAAGGTCACCCGCATGTGGGAGGCGATCGAGACCTACATGGATCGCAAGCAGCCGCTGATCATCGTCGCCGGTGCCGACTACGGCCAGGGTTCGTCCCGTGACTGGGCGGCCAAGGGTGTGCGCCTGGCCGGTGTCGAGGCGATCGTCGCCGAAGGTTTCGAGCGTATTCACCGTACCAACCTGGTGGGCATGGGCGTGCTGCCGCTGGAGTTCAAGCCGGGCACCGACCGCAAGACCCTCGGCCTGGATGGCAGCGAGACCTATGACGTACTGGGCGCGCGTACGCCGCGGGCGACGCTGACCCTGGTGGTTACCCGCGCCAACGGCGAGCGCCTGGAGGTACCGGTGACCTGCCGCCTGGACACCGCCGAGGAGGTGTCGATCTACGAGGCCGGCGGGGTGCTGCAACGCTTCGCCCAGGACTTCCTCGAAGCGACCGCCTAATTGCAGGGGGCCGCTTTGCGGCCCATCGCCGGCAAGCCAGCTCCCACAGGGATTGCACATCCTGCAGCCAGCTGGGTTCCTGTGGGAGCTGGCTTGCCGGCGATGGGCTGCATGGCAGCCCCGGGTTTTTATGCCTATCAGACAGGACAGCACATCCATGGCTCATGTACCGCAAGTAAAAATCCCCGCCACCTACATCCGTGGCGGCACCAGCAAAGGCGTGTTCTTCCGCCTGCAAGACCTGCCCGAGCAGGCGCAGATCCCCGGCCCAGCCCGTGATGCACTGCTGCTGCGGGTGATCGGCAGCCCCGACCCTTATGGCAAGCAGATCGACGGCATGGGCGGTGCCACTTCGAGCACCAGCAAGACCGTGATCCTGTCGCAAAGCATCAAGCCTGAACACGATGTCGACTACCTGTTCGGCCAGGTCAGCATCGACAAGGCCTTTGTCGACTGGAGCGGCAATTGCGGCAACCTCTCCGCCGCGGTCGGTTCGTTCGCCATCAGCAGCGGCCTGGTCGACCCGGCGCGCATTCCGCGCAACGGCATCGCCACCGTGCGCATCTGGCAGGCCAACATCGGCAAGACCATCATCGCCCATGTGCCGATCACCGAAGGTGAAGTGCAGGAAACCGGCGACTTCGAGCTGGACGGGGTGACCTTCCCGGCCGCCGAGGTGCAGCTTGAGTTCCTCGACCCGGCGGCCGACGAAGATGGCGACGGCGGGGCGATGTTCCCCACCGGCAACCTGGTCGATGATCTCGAGGTGCCAGGTGTCGGTACGTTCAAGGCGACCCTGATCAATGCCGGCATCCCGACCATCTTCGTCAATGCGGCGGATATCGGCTACACCGGCACCGAACTGCAGGACGCCATCAACGGCGACCCGCAGGCGCTGCTGCGCTTCGAGACAATTCGCGCCTATGGCGCCGTGCGCATGGGCCTGATCGACAACGTCGACCAGGCTGCCGGGCGTCAGCACACGCCGAAAGTGGCTTTCGTCGCGCCGCCGAGCACCTACACTGCGTCCAGTGGCAAAGCGGTGCAGGCGGGTGATATCGACCTGCTGGTGCGGGCCTTGTCGATGGGCAAGCTGCACCATGCAATGATGGGAACGGCCGCGGTGGCCATCGGCACCGCGGCGGCCATTCCGGGCACGCTGGTCAACCTCGCCGCAGGCGGGGGCGAGCGCAGCGCCGTGCGTTTCGGCCACCCCTCGGGCACCCTGCGGGTGGGGGCCGAGGCGCGCCAGGTGAATGGTGAATGGACAGTGACCAAGGCAATCATGAGCCGCAGTGCTCGCGTGCTGATGGAGGGCTGGGTTCGCGTGCCTGGCGATAGCTTCTAACGCACCACTGGCGCTCGGCTTTAGTTCGTTGGGGCCGCTTTGTGCCCCTTCGCGGGCTTGCCCGCTCCCACAGGTAATCACAGGTTCCGAAGGCTGTGGTGTACTTGTGGGAGCGGGCGAGCCCGCGAAGGGCTGCACAGCAGCCCCGGCAATTCTGAACGGAGCTGGATATGAGCGCCAACGTAGACCTCAACGCCCGCCCGGACTACGACCGGGTGCTGCAAACCCTCGCCGATTACGCCCTCACGTACCGGGTCGAATCCGCCGAAGCCCTGGACACCGCGCGCAACTGCCTGATGGATACCCTCGGCTGCGGCCTGCTGGCCCTGCGCTTCCCCGAATGCACCAAGCTGCTAGGCCCCCAGGTGGAAGGTACGGTGGTGCCCAATGGTGCCCGCGTGCCCGGCACCGCCTACCGCCTCGACCCGGTCAAGGCCGCCTGGGACATCGGCTGCACGGTACGTTGGCTGGACTACAACGATACCTGGCTGGCCGCCGAATGGGCCCACCCCTCGGACAACCTCGGCGGCATCCTGGCGGTTGCCGATCATCTGTCGCAGAAGCGCGTGGCCGCAGGTGAAACGCCACTGTTGATGCGCGATGTGCTCGAAGCCATGGTCATGGCTCACGAGATCCAGGGCGTGCTGGCGCTGGAAAATGCCTTCAACCGCGTTGGCCTCGACCACGTGATACTGGTCAAGGTGGCCTCCACCGCCGTGTGCGCCAGGCTGATGGGGGCCAACCGTGAGCAGATGCTGAGCGCCTTGTCCCACGCCTTCGTCGACGGCCAGGCGCTGCGTACCTACCGCCATGCGCCCAACGCCGGTTCGCGCAAGTCGTGGGCCGCCGGTGATGCTTCCAGCCGTGGCGTGCGCCTGGCCGATATTGCCCTGCGTGGCGAGATGGGCGTGCCGGGCGTGCTCACCGCGCCGCAGTGGGGCTTCTATGATGTGCTGTTCAGCCACACCAACAAGGACCTCGCGCTCAAGCCGTCCGAGCAGCAAGAGCTGCGCGTGCCGCAGGCCCTGGGTAGCTACGTGATGGAAAACGTGCTGTTCAAGGTCAGTTTCCCGGCCGAGTTCCACGCCCAGACCGCCTGCGAGGCAGCGGTAACCCTGCATCCACTGGTGCGTAACCGCCTGCACGAAATCGACCGTATCGTCATTACCACCCAGGAGTCGGCGGTCCGCATCATTTCCAAGAGCGGCCCGCTGGCCAATGCTGCCGACCGCGATCACTGCCTGCAGTACATGGTGGCGGTGCCGCTTATTTTCGGTCATCTGGTGGCCGAGCATTACGAAGACACCTTCCATGCCAACCACCCAAGCATCGACCGCCTGCGCGAGAAGATGGAGGTGGTTGAAGACCCGCGCTTCAGCCGTGAGTACCTGGAGCCGGACAAACGCTCGATCGCCAACGCGCTGCAGGTGTTCTTCAAGGATGGCAGCAGTACCGAGCAGGTGGTGGTGGAATACCCGATCGGGCATCGCCGGCGGCGAGGGGAGGGCATACCGTTGCTGGAGGCCAAGTTCAGGGACAACCTGGCGACGCGCTTTGCGCGGCAGCGGTGTGGGGAGATTCTTGAGGTGTGCAAGGACCAGCAAAAGCTGGAACAGATGGCGGTGCACAGGTTTGTGGATTTGTTCGTGATCTGAATCGGCCTCTTCGCGGGCTTGCCCGCTCCCACAGGCACAACGCAGGCCTGATGGCAGTGGGGTACCTGTGGGAGCGGGCAAGCCCGCGAAGAGGCCGGTAAAGCCGACACAACCCCCACAAAAAAGCCCCGGCATCTCTGCCAGGGCTTCTTCTTGTAGCTTGCAGCTTACAACTTGCCGCTCAGCTTACGCCTGAACCACCGGGATCTTGGCGTTGGCTGCCGCTTCGCGGAACTCGGCGATCTGGTCGAAGCTCAGGTAGCGGTAAACGTCGGCAGCCATGCTGTCGATGTCCTTCGCGTACTGCATGTACTCTTCAACGGTCGGCAGCTTGCCGATGATCGAAGCGACAGCAGCCAGCTCGGCCGATGCCAGGTACACGTTGGTGGCGTCGCCCAGACGGTTCGGGAAGTTACGGGTCGAGGTGGAGACCACGGTCGAACCGGTCTGCACACGTGCCTGGTTACCCATGCACAGCGAGCAGCCTGGCATTTCCATGCGCGCGCCAGCCTTGCCGTAGATGCCGTAGTAGCCTTCTTCGGTCAGCTGGTGAGCGTCCATCTTGGTTGGCGGAGCCAGCCACAGACGGGTCGGGATACCGCCCTTGACCTTGTCCAGCAGCTTGCCGGCAGCGCGGAAGTGGCCGATGTTGGTCATGCACGAACCGATGAACACTTCGTCGATCTTCTCGCCCTGTACCGAAGACAGCAGGCGGGCATCGTCCGGGTCGTTCGGCGCGCAGAGCACAGGCTCTTTCACGTCGGCCAGGTCGATTTCGATGATTTCGGCGTATTCGGCATCGGCGTCGGCCGACAGCAGCTCAGGCTTGGCCAGCCAGGCTTCCATGGCCTGGGCGCGGCGCTCCAGGGTGCGGGCATCGCCGTAGCCTTCGCCGATCATCCAGCGCAGCAGGGTGATGTTGGACTGCAGGTACTCGGCGATGGCCTTTTCTGGCAGCTTGATGGTGCAACCGGCAGCGGAACGCTCGGCCGAGGCGTCGGACAGCTCGAAGGCTTGCTCGACGGTCAGATCGTTCAGGCCTTCGATCTCGAGGATGCGGCCGGAGAAGGCGTTTTTCTTGCCTTTCTTCTCGACGGTCAGCAGGCCCTTCTGGATGGCGTAGTAAGGGATGGCATGAACCAGGTCACGCAGGGTGATGCCTGGCTGCAGTTTGCCCTTGAAGCGCACCAGGATCGACTCTGGCATGTCCAGCGGCATGACGCCGGTGGCGGCGGCGAAGGCCACCAGGCCGGAACCTGCCGGGAACGAGATGCCGATCGGGAAGCGGGTGTGCGAGTCGCCACCGGTACCCACGGTGTCAGGCATCAGCATGCGGTTCAGCCAGCTGTGGATGATGCCGTCGCCCGGGCGCAGCGACACGCCGCCACGGGTGCGGATGAAGTCTGGCAGGGTGTGGTGGGTGGTGACGTCGATCGGCTTCGGATAGGCCGCGGTGTGGCAGAACGACTGCATCACCAGGTCAGCGGAGAAGCCCAGGCACGCCAGGTCTTTCAGCTCGTCGCGGGTCATCGGGCCAGTGGTGTCCTGGGAACCGACGGTGGTCATCTTCGGCTCGCAGTAGGCACCTGGGCGCACGCCCTGGCCTTCTGGCAGGCCGCAGGCACGGCCGACCATTTTCTGTGCCAGGGTGAAGCCCTTGCCCGAATCGGCAGGCTGCTCCGGCTTCTTGAACAGGTCGGAAGCACCCAGGCCCAGTTCGGCACGGGCTTTTTCGGTCAGGCCACGGCCGACGATCAGCGGGATACGGCCGCCAGCGCGGACTTCATCCAGCAGCACTTCGGTTTTCAGCTCGAAGTTGGTGACCAGTTCGTCGCTGCCGTGACGGCGCACTTCGCCCTTGAACGGGTAAACGTCGATGACGTCGCCCATGGCCAGGTTGGTGCAGTCGAATTCGATCGGCAGGGCGCCGGCGTCTTCCATGGTGTTGTAGAAGATCGGGGCAATCTTGGTGCCGAAGCAGAAGCCACCGGCGCGCTTGTTCGGCACGTACGGGATGTCGTCGCCGAAGAACCACAGCACCGAGTTGGTGGCGGATTTACGCGAGGAACCGGTACCGACCACGTCACCGACGTAGGCAACCTGGAAGCCCTTGGCCTTGACGGCTTCGATCTGGGCCAGCGGGCCGACCGAACCAGGCTGCTGCGGCTCGATGCCGTCGCGGGCCATTTTCAGCATGGCCAGGGCGTGCAGCGGGATGTCAGGGCGCGACCAGGCGTCCGGGGCAGGGGACAGGTCGTCGGTGTTGGTTTCGCCAGGCACCTTGAACACGGTCAGGGTGTACTTGTCGGCGATGGCCGGACGCGAGGTGAACCACTCGCCGGCAGCCCAGGATTCCAGCACGGCCTTGGCGTGAACGTTGCCGGCCTTGGCTTTTTCGGCCACGTCGTGGAAGGCATCGAACATCAGCAGGGTGTGCTTGAGCTGTTCGGCCGCGACGGCGCCCAATTCGGCGTCATCCAGCAGTGCGACCAGCGTTTCGATGTTGTAGCCGCCCTGCATGGTGCCCAGCAGTTCGGTGGCGTGCTTGCGGTCGATCAGAGGCGACTTGGCTTCGCCCTTGGCGACGGCGGAGAGGAAAGCGGCCTTGACGTAGGCAGCTTCGTCGACCCCTGGCGGTACGCGGTTGGTGATCAGGTCTACGAGGAAGGCTTCTTCGCCGGCCGGCGGGTTTTTCAGCAGCTCGACCAGGCCTGCAGTTTGTTCGGCGTTCAGCGGCTGGGGCACGATACCCAGGGCGGCACGCTCTTCGATGTGTTTGCGGTAGGCTTCAAGCACAGTTATTTCCCTCATCAGTGGTCCCTAAAGGGGGTCCGGGACGCTCATCCAGCATTCAATGCACCCATGCGCTGCCACGGCTTTGTGGGCCGCCCAGCCAGAGTCGCAAAGAATCCTTACAGAAGCTGCTTTCAAAGTTTTACGCCTGCAGAACGGGGAGCTGATGAGGGCTGGCACGGGCATGCGAGGGATGCATGGCCCGGGCCAACGCCGTTCTACCGGATGAACTGTGCTCGTGACGCTTTGAAAACAGCTTCCAACGGACATTGTTGCCTTTGAAAAGGCGGGATGATTCTACGGCAAAAAAAGCTCGAAGGTAAGGCGGCGAAGATGACTTTAACGAGTGACCCTGGTTAGACAAAGGGCTAACATGAGCCCGTGTTCCACCGCCAAGCTGTTGTTTTTCATGTCCAACAAGTCCATCAAAACCCCTTGCGTCGGCCTGTGCTCCACGGTTTACGGAGACACGGTTTGCCGTGGCTGCAAGCGGTTCCACCACGAAGTGATCAACTGGAACGGCTACGACGATGCGCAGAAGCGCGCCGTGTGGCTGCGTCTGGAGCAGCTGCTGGTGCAGGTGATGATGGCCAAGCTGGAGGTGTTCGACAAAGGCCTGCTGCGCCAGCAACTGGAGCAGCGTTCCATCCGCTTTGTCGAGCAGCAGTCGGAATATTGCTGGGCGTACCAGCTGATTGCCCGTGGGGCTCGGATGATCCGTGATCTGGAGGCCTATGGCATGGTGCTGTTGCCGGAATTCCGCGACTGGGAGCTGCCGCAGTTGCGCGACGCCATCGACCGCGAGTTCTTCCTGCTGTCCGAGGCGCATTACCAGCGCTACATCGCCCCGGCGTTCCTGCAACAGGCTTTGGAGTAGGCTGTTTCCCGCTGATTTCGGGCGGCATCGCTCGCGTAGTGTCCGGCGTTTTCCATGCATAGGAAGCGCCCATGAGCGAATATGTCTACCACCCGGAATTTTCCTTTTTGGCTCGCTGCTGGTGGCAGCTGGGCGATGAGCTCCTGCATCCCGATCAGTGGGACGCTTCGACCGCCAGGCTTGCCCCCATGTGGCTGCATTATGGCGGGGCCGGGTTTCACAATGACCACTGGTACCGGTATCTGCGGGCCGAGCCCGAAGGCACCGGGCCATTGCGGCTGGAGCCATGGAGCTACACCTTGCCCAGTCATGTGTATGGCGAGCTGTTCTGGTTCGGAGCCTATGTCAGCGGTACGGAACGGACCGGGGCGACGCTGCGCTATGAAATGCGGCCTTATGACCGGAACTGGAAACCGCTGAACCGGATTGTCTACAGTAAGCCGGGGGTGCTGTCAGGCTTTGCAGGCTATGCGGGCGTGAAGGACCAGACCGAGGCGGCGGCCGGGCGTCAGCATCTGACCGATCCGCAGCACCTGTGGAACCTTTCGGGTATCAACCACAACGATATCAAGCGCGGGGCGCGGTTATGCAATGTCGTTCTGGTCGACGCCGCCGGGCAACGGGCCAGGCGCATCGCCAACCGGGAGGCGTGGCTGATAAACACGCTGACTGGCGAGCCAGGACTGATGGCCCTAGAAGTGCTGGACTACGCCCATGAAGCGCGCGATGTCGCCTGGGGCACGGGCCTGCAGCGGGCGGGCAGCAGTCATGTGTTCAAGGCAGAGCACAGTTTCATCGCCAGTTTGTGCTGGCGGCCCGACGAGGCGCCAGCCGGCCCTGCCGGCTCCGCGGACGGCGTGCAAGGCTTGGTGGCAGCTCGCTTTGACGAAGGCTGGGAGTGGAACCCACGGGCAAGGTTGAGTGTGGAGCAGACCGATTCGTTGGGCACGCGTTGGCGCGACGATGAAACCCGACCGGCATGCGAGCGTTTCTGGTTTGCCGCTTACCTCGATAACGGGGTGTATGCGTATGAGATCTGGCCGCTTGACGAGCGTGGTCGGCGCCTGAACTTCACCTTGCGCAAACAGACAGGCTGGACCATGAGCCTGGCGCAGCGCTGGCAATCGGTTCGTGCGGAGGCGGATTTTCTCTGGCATCTGGACGGGTTGGACCCGGCTACCTTGCAGGTGGGGGCAACTGTGGCCAACGTGAAACTCAGGCACAGCAGTGGCCGAGTCGTGAAGCTGGCTGATCGCAGCGAACGCAGGCTGGGTACGCAGGCGCTGGGTGAGGAAGGATCCCTGACTGTGCAGGTGCTGGAAACCTCGGCCAGGTTCTAGGGGGCGCAAGGGCGCTGCTACAGCGCCCTTGCCGGGGTTCAGTCGCCGCTGTACTCGCAGCCGCTGGTGCAGGTCTCGTGGATGCGGACCTTCGACAGTTCCGGCAGCAGCGGCTTGACCTGGTCCCAGATCCACTTGGCGATCACTTCGCTGGTGGGGTTTTCCAGGCCCGGGATGTCGTTCAGGTAGTTATGGTCCAGTTGCTCGTAGATCGGCTTGAAGATCGCCTTGATCTCGGCGAAATCGCGGATCCAGCCGGTGTGCGGGTCGAGCGGGCCGGTCAGGTGCAGGCCGACCTTGAACGAGTGGCCGTGCAGGCGACCGCATTTGTGCCCGGCAGGGACGTGCGGCAGGCGGTGGGCCGATTCGAATGTGAATTCCTTGAAGATTTCCACGCTGTCATAACTCTATGTGAATCAAGAATGCGCGCAGTCTACCAGCATGGCCGCTACAAGGCTTGCAGGCGTTCATGCAACCGCCCGGTGGCAATCAGCTCCAGCAGCTCGTCGCCCAGCCGCTGGCTCTCGGCAATGGCCTTGTACCAGTAGCGCTTGCGGCCAGGCGCATCGCCCATGAAACGCTTGAAGTCGTTGCGGTCGGGCAGCTTGCCGTAGGGCAGAGCCGCCAGGTACTGCGGCGAGGGTGTCATCAGCAGCACGTTCTGCAGGCGGGTGGCATCGCCCTTGCGCCAGGGCAGGGCCTTGTCGAACCAGCCGGGTACGACCTTGTCGGTGAAGTGCGGGTACAGCACCAGGTCGTCGCCGCGGTAGGGCAGGTCGAGGTGGTAGTCCAGCAGGCCGCCGTCGCGGTAGGTGCCTGCACCTGCGCCTGGGATGTCTTTCACACCTTCCATGACCATGGGGATGGACCCCGAGGCGAGCAAGGCATGGCGCAGGTTGGCCTGGTCCAGCGGCAGGCAGCGCGAGGGGAAGTCGGTCAGTGCGTCGAGCGGAGGCGTGGCGCGGCCGTCGTGCAGGATGATGCGCTCGAAGTGCCGGGCCAGGCGCGAACGGCCGAGCAGGTTGCTGGCGATCACCGAACCCAGGCCGAGGCCCAGGCGGCCGCGATGGTCGTGGGCGAGCTGGCCATGGCTCTTCACTACCAGGATGTTCAGGCGATAGTGCGGGTTGGCCAGCAGTTGGCCGTCGCGGCCTTGCAGCAGGTTGTCGAGCATGTGTTGGCAGCTGCGGCTGATTTCGGCCGGGGTGACGCCCTTGGCGAAATCCTGCTCGGTGTACAGTTCGCCCAGGCGACGGATACCTGCGACCGGGTCGTCGAGGCAGGCACTGGCGAAGCGCCAGGCGCCGATCGAGGCGCCGATCAGCGCACGTTGGCGTGGTGCCGACGGCAGCCACTCACCGAACAGCGCCAGGTCCAGGCCCTGGATGCCCAGCGGCTTCGGCCCGCCAGCCGCACCCGGCAGCACACCGACATCGGCCGCCTGCAGGCCGCGCTCGCGGACCTGCCGCAAGGCACGTTGGCCGGCCTTGAAGGTGAGGGCGGGGTATTTGATGTGAATGGCGCTCATGGCGGATCTCTTGGGCTGCAGGCGAGTCATTGTAAAGGGTTCAAGGCATGCACAGGGCCTGCAGGAGATTGCCCGGCCCATCGGGTTGCGCTGTCGCATAGGGAACAAGGTTCTAGAGCATGTCACATTCCCTGTGGGAGCGGGCGCGCCCGCGAATGGCCCAGCGCGGTGTATGGCACCGGCTGCGCCGGTGTTCGCGGGCAAGCCCGCTCCCACAGGGGCCGCGCAGGATTCGGTGATGGCGAGACAGCAGCCTGACCTGCGCTATCATGGCGCCAGTTGTTTTCAGGTTGAATTAAGGACCGGTGGTTAATCTTAACCCCGTAGACAACTTGCACAGTTCTCAGGAGAGAAGAACGATGAAACACATGACTGCCCTGTTCACCGTAGCCGCCGCCCTTGCCCTGGGTGCCCATTCTGCCATCGCCAAGGACGTGCAGCCCGATGAAGTGGTCAAGCTGGTCAATGCCAAGACCGTCAAGTCGCTGGACGAACTCAAAGCCGCCGCCGTGGCCAAGCACCCAGGTGCCACCGTCACCGACTCCGAGCTTGAAGACGAGTACGGCCGCTACATCTACAAGGTCGAGTTGCGCGACACGCAGAACGTCGAATGGGACGTGGCGCTGGACGCCAAGACCGGTGAAGTGCTGAAGGACGAGCGGGACAACTGATGACCCACCTACTGCGGCCGGCGCGCTACCTCGCGCTGGCCCTGCTGGCCGTGTGTTCCCTGGCCGTTGCCCGCGACCTGGACCAGGACGAAGCCCTGGAACTGCGCCAGAAGGGCGTCATCCTGCCGCTCGAGCATCTGCTGGAAACCGCCCTGGGGCGTCACCCCGGGGCGCGCCTGCTGGAGGCCGAGCTGGAAGAAGACGACAATCGCTACGAATACGAAGTCGAGTTGCTGACGGCTGAAGGCGTGGTGCGCGAGATCAAGCTCGACGCCAGCAGCGGTGCCCTGCTCAAAGACGAGGAAGACGACTGAATGCGCCTGTTGCTTGTCGAGGACAATGTACCGCTGGCCGATGAACTGACTGCCGGCCTGCAGCGCCAGGGCTACGCCGTGGACTGGCTGGCCGACGGCCGCGACGCGGTGTACCAGGGCCAGAGCGAACCCTACGATTTGATCATCCTGGACCTTGGCCTGCCGGGCCTGCCGGGCCTGGAGGTGCTGGCCCAGTGGCGTGCCGCCGGCCTGGCCACGCCGGTGTTGATCCTTACTGCCCGTGGCTCGTGGGCCGAGCGTATCGAAGGGCTGAAGGCCGGGGCCGATGACTACCTGAGCAAACCCTTCCACCCCGAAGAACTGCAGCTACGCATCCAGGCGCTGTTGCGCCGTGCCCGTGGCCTGGCCAACCAGCCGACGCTGGAAGCGGCCGGCCTGCACCTGGACGAAAGCCGGCAGTGCGTGAACCGTGACGGCGTGGATATCCAGCTGACCGCCGCCGAGTTCCGCCTGCTGCGCTACTTCATGCTGCATCCGCAGCAGATCCTGTCCAAGAGCCACCTGGCCGAGCACCTCTACGACGGTGAAACCGAGCGCGACTCCAACGTGCTGGAAGTGCACGTCAACCACTTGCGGCGCAAGCTGGGCCGCAGCGTCATCGAGACCCGCCGCGGGCAGGGCTACATCTACGCCGGGAGCGCCGCGTGAAGTCGATCCAGGCGCGCCTGAGCCTGGGCCTGGTGGCGGTGCTGGTGGTGGTCGGCCTGGTGCTGGCGCAGCTGACCCTGTGGCTGTTCGAGGTCGGCCTGCAGCGCTACCTGGAGAACGGCCTGCGCAAGGAAAGCGAAAACCTGCTGGTGGCCCTGGTGCGCGGGCCTTCGGGCCTGCAGCTGGATGAGCGGCGTATCTCGGCCGCCTACCAGCGGCCGTTTTCCGGCTATTACTTCCGCATCGATTTCGATAAAGGCACCTGGCGCTCCCGTTCGCTGTGGGATCTGGACATGCCCAAGCCCGCCGCGCCGGGCCTTTCCGACAGCCACGAACTCGGCCCGGAAGGCCAGCAACTGCTTGCCCTGCGTGCCGACTACCGGCGCCTGGGCCAGGACATCTCGATCAGCGTGGCACAGGATTATTCACCGGTACGCGAAGGTTTCCGACGCCTGCAACAGATCGGCCTGGGCATGGGCCTGGTGGCGCTGATCCTGGTGCTGGTGTTGCAGCGCATCACCGTGACCCGCTCGCTGCGGCCACTGGAGCGGGCCCGCCAGCAGATCGCCCAGTTGCAGCAGGGCCAGCGCTCGCAGCTGGATGCCGAGGTGCCCAGCGAACTGGCGCCGCTGGTGGGGCAGATCAACCACCTGCTGAGCCATACCGAAGACAGCCTGCGCCGCTCGCGCAATGCCCTGGGCAACCTGGGCCATGCACTGAAGACGCCACTGGCGGTGCTGCTGAGCCTGGCCTCCAGCGAGCGCCTGAAGGACCTGCCGGATGTTCGCGCGCAGATGCGTGAGCAGCTGGAGCAGATTCAGCAGCGCCTGGCGCGTGAGCTGAACCGTGCGCGCCTGGCCGGGGATGCGCTGCCTGGCGCGCAGTTCGACTGCGACGTCGAGCTGCCGGGGTTGCTGGGGACGCTGGGCATGATCCATGGCGAGGGCCTGCTGCTGGCCAGGGATGTGCCGCCCGGGCTGCTGCTGCCTTGGGACCGCGAGGACTTCCTGGAGCTGCTCGGCAACCTGCTGGACAACGCCTGCAAGTGGGCCGACAGCGAGGTGCGGCTGGGTATCGCGCCGAGTGCCGAGGGCTATCAGGTGTGGGTCGATGATGATGGCCCCGGTATCCCCGAGGGCCAGCGGCAACAGGTGCTGGAGCGCGGTTCGCGGCTGGACGAGCAGGTAGACGGGCACGGGCTAGGGTTGGGCATCGTGCGCGATATCGTCGAGGCCTGGGGCGGGCGCCTGGCGCTGCTGGATAGCCCCCTGGGTGGCTTGCGGGTGAGCATCGACTTGCCGCGCAAGGCTCGGTAATGCCGGGGCCGCTTTGCGGCCCATCGCCGGCAAGCCAGCTCCCACAGGTACAGCGTTGCTCTCAAGGTTGTCGCTGTACCTGTGGGAGCGGCCTTGTGTCGCGAAAGGGCCGCAAAGCGGCCCCAGGATTGATGCGCAACAGTTGAAATTGCTGGGGCTGCTTTGCAGCCCTTTCGCGACACAAGGCCGCTCCCACAGGGATCGC
>NZ_DKHD01000013.1:0-20942 GCF_002453565.1 Pseudomonas sp. UBA6753
CCGGTTGCGCCGGTGTTCGCGGCCACGGCCGCTCCCACAGGTACAGCGCGAGCCCGAAGCCTGTGCCGTCCCTGTGGGAGCGGGTTCACCCGCGAAGCAGGCGACGCGGTGGGTGGCACCGGCTGCGCCGGTGTTCGCGGGCGCGCCCGCTCCCACAGGTACAGCGCATTCCTTAAGCTGGCGGGGTCCTAGTGGGAGCGGGCATGCCTGCGAAGCAGGCGACGCGGTGGCTGATACCGGCTACAGCGCCCGTTCCTCCAAAATCAGGCGTTTTCCTGCACGTTCAGCGCTGAACCCTTATCGTCCGTCGCCAGCAAGCCGCTGGAGTGCGTCCCTTCCGTTCGCAGTTCGGCGAGTGGCACATCTGTAGTACGGAAAATGCTGCGACCTTGTTCACCAACCGTCAGAGAGATCAGTTTTCCATTCTGATAGAAGAATTGCATTCTGTTGGTGTTCTTTTGCATGGTTAGTGCTCCGAAGGCTATTGGCAGATGCACTTTCCCAGCCTTCACTCACCCAGGCCACTGGCAGAAATATCAGTTGCGGCCCGTGCAGCGAGACTTTGGTTGATTGGTAAGCCAATACAACCCCCGTTAGAATGCAGCGTATTCTTGATGGCCAATTGCAAATGTCTACGTTTCGTATCGTTCTCTCCGCTGTACTGGTCACCGGCCTTGCCGGCTGCGCAACCCCTGGCAAACCCACTGCCAGCAAACTGACCCACAAATCGCCCCAGCAGTACGCCGCCTGCGTACTGCCCAAGTGGCAAGCGCTGGCGCCACAGGCCACGCAGAAATCGATCGCCCACGGCTACCGGCTGACGGCTCCCAGCGCCGTGGCATCCGATGATGTGCTGGACGTAGTCGATTCCCGCGAGGGCAGCCGCGCGACCTTCTACAAGGGCAGCTTCCTGTCTGGCGACAAATTGCGCCAGGCTGCCAGGGAATGTCTGGACTGACTCAGTAACCCGATCCGCTAGAGCCGCCCATGCTGGGCAGGCGGGCCCTGCGCTGGGCATTGCTCCACTCGGCGCAGGTCATGAACGCGGTATTGTCCACTTTGCCGGTGCCGTCGAAACTTACGCTGTAGGGTTGCCGGTTGTCAGCCTTGGTCAGCATGTAGTCGAAACAGGTACCGGGCACCACGGTGCGTTCGGTCTCGGCAGCGGGCTTGCCGCCGATCTGCATGACCTGGTCTCTGCTCATGCCGTTGGTGACTTGCGCCACCAGCGGCAGGTCGTGGTACAGCGCGGAATTGGACGAGCAGGCAGAAAGCGCTGCCAGTGCAAGGATCAGCGCGTGAAAGGGTTTGTTCATGGCAGTGCTCCGGTAGAGGACGCCGACCGGCGATATCAATTCGCTCGGCTTTCAATCATACGCCTGCACTGCCTCACCCGCAGTAACGTGCCCCCATGTGGGAGCGGCTTTAGCCGCGAACACCGGCGCAGCCGGTGCCATGCACCGCGTTGCATGCTTCGCGGCTAAAGCCGCTCCCACAGGGATCGAGCAAGGCTATTGCTTGCGCGATCAGCCTGCATCACCGCGCTTGTTCAGCTGCTCGCACTGCATCAGTGCATCCGTCCTGCTTGGATAACTGGGTTTGAGCCGCTCCTTCGCTTGGTTATCGTAAATGTCGAAACCCCCACAAACGGTAGCGGCGTAATAGCGGCTACCCACGCGGAACGACTCCTTTTCGATCGGCACAGCGGGAACGATAACGAATCTTGGTTGCATTTTTCGTGCCTCCCCAGGCAGAGACTTAAGTATTAGTCTGGCCATGGATAACCATCAAGGAGACTCATGAATAAAACACGGTTTTCGTGATCGGCAGGTCGACGCCCCGTACTGTCATCAAATGAAAACCCGCTGTCGTCCGATGCGAAGCACCCCGCACCTCAAGGGCATACAGTCCAATCACCCAGAACTGACGCCATGCGTCCAGATCGATGATTGGAGAGACAAGCATGTCCAAAGTCGTACGTTTCCATCAGACCGGTGGCCCCGAGGTGCTGCGCTACGAGGACGCCGAGGTCGGCGAGCCCGGCCCGGGGCAGGTGCGCTTGCGCCAGGTGGCGGTGGGCCTGAACTACGCCGATACCTATTTCCGCAACGGCACCTACCCGATCCCGCTGCCCAATGGCATCGGCGTGGAAGCGGCCGGCGTGGTCGAGGCGCTGGGCGAGGGCGTGACCCAGGTGGCGGTCGGTGACCGGGTCACCTACACCGGCTTCCTCAACACCCTGGGCGCTTATTGCACCGAGCGCCTGATCCCTGCCGCCGCGCTGATCAAGTTGCCGGATACCATCGCCTTCGAAACCGCCGCCGCCATGACCATGCGCGGCCTGACCTCCGCCTACCTGCTGCGTCGGCTGCATGACTTCAAACCCGGCGACAGCGTGCTGCTGCATGCTGCCGCTGGCGGGGTCGGCCTGATCGTCGCGCAGTGGGCGCAGCTGCTGGGGCTGAACGTGATCGGCACGGTGTCCACCGAGGCCAAGGCTGAAGTGGCTCGCGCCCATGGCTGCAACCACGTCATCAACTACAGCGTCGAGGACGTTGCCACGCGCGTGCGTGAGCTGACCGACGGGGTAGGGGTAAACGTGGTGTTCGACAGCGTCGGCAAGAACACCTTCATGGGTTCGCTCGATTCGCTCAAGCGCCGCGGCCTGATGGTTTGCGTCGGCACGGCGTCAGGCACCATCCCGCCGTTCGACCCGCAGTTGCTGGCGATCAAGGGCTCGCTGCAGCTCACCCGCCCGGCTCTGGCCGACTTCATCGCCGACCCGGCGGAAAAGGCCGACCTGGCCGGCGAGCTGTTCGATCACGTCGGCAGCGGGCGCATCCGTATCGAGATCAACCAGCACTACGCACTGCAGGATGCCGTCCAGGCCCACCGTGACCTGGAAGCGCGCAAGACCACCGGCTCGTCGATCTTCGTCATCTGAAGAGGGCAACAGCATGCACATCGAACAACTGACCTGCGCGATCGGTGCCGAGGTAAGTGGGGTCAACCTGGCCGACGCGATCCACGACGACGACCTGTTCGCCCAGCTTCGCGCGCAGTTGCTCCGGCACCGTGTGCTGTTCCTGCGCGACCAGCACTTCAGCCGCGCCGAACACGTGGCGTTCGCCCGCCGCTTCGGCGACCTGGAGGACCACCCGGTGGCCGGCAGCGACCCGGAGCATCCGGGCCTGGTACAGATCTACAAGCGCCCGGACCAGCCCAACGACCGCTATGAAAATGCCTGGCACACCGACGCCACCTGGCGCGAGGCCCCGCCGATGGGCTGTGTGCTGCGCTGCATCGAATGCCCGCCCGTGGGCGGCGACACGATGTGGGCGAACATGGTGCTGGCCTATGAAAACCTGCCAGGCGATGTGAAGGCCAAGATCGAAGGCCTGCGCGCCCGTCACAGCATCGAGGCCAGCTTTGGCGCCGCCATGCCGCTGGAAAAGCGCCTGGCGCTGAAGGCGCAGTTCCCCGATGCCGAGCACCCGGTGGTGCGCACCCACCCGGAAACCGGCGAGCAGGTGCTGTTCGTCAACGCCTTCACCACCCATTTCAGCAACTACCACACCCCGCAGCGGGTGCGCTTCGGGCAGGACGCCAACCCCGGTGCCAGCGACCTGCTGCGCTACCTGATCAGCCAGGCCTACCTGCCGGAGTACCAGGTGCGCTGGCGCTGGAAGCCCAACAGCGTGGCGATCTGGGACAACCGCAGCACCCAGCACTACGCCGTCATGGACTACCCGCCGTGCCACCGCAAGATGGAGCGCGCCGGGATCAAGGGCAGCCCCACGTTCTGAGTTCGTCGCCGTCGCTGGCGGCAACCGCACAATAACAATAGCGAGGACTACAGCATGCAATTCTTCGACGATTCGTTGCACCCGGAAAACATGGAAAAGGTGGTGATCACCGTGGCCCCCTATGGCCCGGAGTGGATGCCCGAAGACTTCCCTGAAGACATTCCCCTGACCATGGACGAGCAGGTGCAGAAGGCTGTCGACTGTTACGAGGCAGGTGCCACCGTACTGCACCTGCACGTGCGCGAACTGGACGGCAAGGGCTCCAAGCGCCTGTCCAAGTTCAACGAGCTGATCGCCGGGGTGCGCGAAGCGGTGCCGGACATGATCATCCAGGTTGGCGGGTCGATTTCCTTCGCCCCGGAAAGCGAAGGCGAGGCGGCCAAGTGGCTGTCGGATGACACCCGGCACATGCTCGCCGAGCTGACGCCGCGCCCCGACCAGGTGACCGTGGCCATCAACACCACGCAGATGAACATCATGGAGTTGCTGTACCCCGAGTACCTGGAAGGCACCTCGCTGGCCAGCCCGGCGATTCATGCCGCCTACAGCGAGATGACCGTGCCGGCCGGCCCGGCCTGGGTCCGCGAGCACCTGCGCCGCCTGCAGGCCAGCAACATCCAGCCGCATTTCCAGCTGACCGGCATGCATGCCCTGGAGACCCTCGAGCGCATCGTCCGACGCGGTGACTACATGGGCCCGCTGAACCTGACCTGGATCGGCATTGGCGGCGGTTTCGACGGCCCCAACCCGTTCAACTTCTTCAACTTCATCCACCGCGCGCCGGACGGTTGCACCCTGACCGCCGAATCGTTGCTCAAGAACGTGCTGCCGTTCAACACCATGGCCCTGGCCATGGGCCTGCACCCACGCTGCGGCAACGAAGACACCATCATCGACCAGCATGGCAAGCGCTTCACCTCGGTGCAGCAGATCCAGCAGACCGTGCGTGTGGCCCATGAGCTGGGCCGCGAGATTGCCAGCGGCAAGGAAGCACGCGCCATTTATCGCATCGGGCAGCAGTACGACAGCATCGAGCAGACCCTCGAGGCCAACGGCATGGCGCCGAATCGCCAGCCGGGTGTGAAGGGCGTGCCGCAGCGCGGCTGATGCTGGTACGGCAGGCCCGGCCTCTTCGCGGGCATGGCTGCTCCCACAGGTGCGGCACTGGCCCAAAGCTCGACGCTGTCCCTGTGGGAGCGGGCGAGCCCGTGAAGAGGCCCGCAAAAGCAACATGAATGTTGGCTGTAACCATAACAACAAGAACAACCTCACGCCCCGCACCCAAGGAGGCAACATGGCCACCCATCTCGCCAGTGCCGAAGATTCCGGCACCGACACCGCCCACAGCGTCCCCCGGCGCTATGCCTGGGTGGTCTTCGCCCTGACCTTTGGGCTGTTGATCTCCGACTACATGTCGCGCCAGGTGCTCAATGCGGTGTTCCCGCTGCTCAAGGGCGAATGGGCGTTGAGCGACAGCCAGCTCGGCCTGCTCAGCGGTATCGTCGCGCTGATGGTCGGCCTGCTGACCTTCCCGCTGTCGCTGCTGGCCGACCGCTTCGGCCGGGTGCGCAGCTTGGTGCTGATGGCAGTACTGTGGAGCCTGGCCACCCTCGGCTGCGCCCTGGCGGAAAACTACCCGCAAATGTTCGTCGCGCGGTTTCTGGTCGGGGTAGGCGAGGCGGCCTACGGCAGTGTCGGCATCGCCGTGGTGGTCGCCGTGTTCCCCCGCGACATGCGCTCGACCCTGGCCGGCGCGTTCATGGCCGGTGGCATGTTCGGCTCGGTGCTGGGCATGGCCCTGGGCGGTGTACTGGCCCAGCACCTGGGCTGGCGCTGGGCATTCGCCGGCATGGCGCTGTTCGGCCTGGTGCTGGCGATGCTGTACCCGCTGATCGTCAAGGAGGCGCGTATTGCGCCTAAATGCGCGCAGCAGTCGCAAGGCAAGGCCGGCCGCCCGTTGCGCACCCTGTACAGCAGCCGTTCGGTCATCGCGGCCTACGTCGGCAGCGGGCTGCAGCTGTTCGTCGGCGGCACCGTGATCGTGTGGATGCCCAGCTACCTGAACCGCTATTACGCCATGGGCACCGACCGCTCCGGGGCTATTGCGGCAGTCATCGTGCTGTGCAGCGGCATCGGCATGATCCTCTGCGCCATGCTCTGCGACCGCCTCGGGCGGCAGCGCCCGGACCGCAAGATCAGCCTGGCCATCGCCTACTGCCTGGGCAGCTGCGCGCTGTTGTCCCTCGCTTTCGCGCTGCCAGCCGGCACCGCCCAACTGGTGCTGATCTGCCTGGGCATGATGATCGCCGCCGGCACCAACGGCCCATCCAGTGCCATGGTCGCCAACCTCACCCACGCCTCGGTGCACGGCACCGCGTTTGCCACCCTGACCCTGGCCAACAACCTGTTGGGCCTGGCCACCGGGCCGCTGATCACCGGGCGCGTTTCCGACCTGATCGGCCTGCATGCCGCCTTCCAGCTAGTGCCGCTGATGAGCATCGGCGCAGCGGCGGTGTTTTTCCTCGCCAAACGTCATTACCACCGCGACATGGAGCGTCTGCACGCACCGGCACACGACGCTGCCGACGCACCCCGGGAGTTGAAACCGTGAAACAGCTGTTGTCCGTCGAAGTGTTCTTCGATTTCGTCTGCCCGTGGTGCCTGATTGGCCAGCGACACCTGCAGGCCGCCCTGTTGCTGTTGCAGCGCGAACAGCCGCAAGTGCAGGTACAACTGCAATGGCGAGGTGTGCAGTTGTTGCCTGGCTTGCCAGCCGGTGGCGTGCCGTTCCATGCCTTCTATTTGCAACGCCTGGGCAGCGAGGAGGCGGTACGCGAGCGCCAGGCCCAGGTGCGCGCCGCTGCCCGTGTGGTAGGCGAGGACATCGACTTCTCGCGTATTCGCCGCATGCCCAACACCGGCAATGCCCATCGGCTGCTGCAGCGGGCTGCCCAGTTGCTCGAAGCAGCGCAACTGGAAGCCTTGCTGGCGCAGCTGTTCATCGCCTATTTCCACCAGGGCCGCGACCTGGGGGATAGCCGCACCTTGCTCGACATCGCACAGTGTTGCGGGCTGGATGCCGCGCAGGTAGTCGACTGCCTGCGTGACGACGGCAGCCCGTTCCTCGATGGGGCCGGGCGCGCTGGCAGTGCCGTGCCGCGCTTCCGTTTCAATCAGGGGCCGCTCGTTGCGGGTGCACAGCCTGCCGAGGTGCTGTATGCGGCCATGACCGAAGCGCTGCAAGAGGTTGAGAGGGCATGACCCGGCGCATCGCATTGGCCCCCCATCAGGTGCCGGAACGTGACGGCCGTGTGCTGTTGGCCTGCGAAGGGCGCAGCGTGGCGCTGTTCAACGTTGCCGACTCGCTCTATGCCATCGAAGACAGCTGCCCGCACCAGGGCGCGTCGTTGTGCGGCGGCCGGCTGGAAGGCCGTGTCATCCAGTGCTGCGCGCATGGCCTGCGCTTCGACCTGGCCAGCGGCTACCTGGTCAACTCCAGGGCCTTGAAAGTTGCCAGCTACCCGGTCGAGCAGCAGGGCGGGCAGGTCTACATCGTGTTTGACAGTGAGGAGGCGGGGCAATGAATACACTGGCACTTGGCGCTACCCATCAGCGTATCCGCACCCTTGCCCCGGGGGTGGTGGTCAGCCTTGTGGTCGGTGCGGCCGCCAGTTTCCTCGGTGAGCATTACGCGGCCCCGGTCATGCTGTTTGCCTTGCTATTGGGGATGGCGCTGAACTTTCTCGCGGTCGACGGCCCCTGCAAGGCCGGTATCGAGTTCACCGCCCGCACGGTACTGCGCCTGGGCGTGGCGCTGCTTGGCATGCGCATCACCCTGGACCAGATCGCCAGCCTGGGCTGGAAGCCCGTGGCCCTGGTCGTGACCCTGGTGGTGGTGACCATCCTGGTCTCGGTGGTGGTGGCCAAGGTGCTGGGGTTTTCACGGCTGTTCGGCATGCTCACCGGCGGCGCTACGGCCATTTGCGGTGCCTCGGCGGCGCTGGCGCTGGCAGCTGCCTTGCCACAGCACCCGCGCAAGGAGCATGCAACGCTGTTCACCGTGATCGGCGTGTCGGCGCTGTCGACCCTGGCGATGATCCTCTACCCGATGATTGCCCAGTGGCTGCACCTGTCCCCAGCGCAGGCCGGGGTCTTCCTCGGTGCGACCATCCACGACGTGGCGCAGGTGGTGGGGGCGGGCTACAGCATGTCTACCGAGACCGGCGACATCGCCACGGTGGTCAAACTGATGCGGGTGGCCATGCTGTTGCCGGTCATTGTCTGCGCGGCCATGATCACCCGGCGCCAGGGCCTCGAGGCAGGCGGGCAGCGGCCACCCTTGCTGCCCTGGTTCGCGGTCGGCTTCCTGCTGCTGGCGTGCGTCAACAGCACAGGCTGGGTACCCGCCGCGGTGCAAGGCGGTATCAACGACCTGTCGCGTGGCTGCCTGGTGGTGGCGATCAGTGCCCTGGGCATGAAAACCCAACTCAAGTCGCTGGCCTCGGTCGGGCTGAAACCCATTGCGTTGATGGTGGGGGAGAGCGTGTTTCTTGTGCTTTTGGTGCTGGCGTTGATGCACTGGGGCCTTTAGAAAGTGACCGTGGGTGACAACACTCCGCGGCGCCTGCTTCGCGGGCATGCCCGCTCCCACAGGGCCCGCGCTGGGTCGAGGGTTTGTACCATACCTGTTCTGGCCTCATCGCCGGCAAGCCAGCTCCCCCAGGGATAGCGCTTGGCTTGAGGTCAATACGGTCGAGGTGGGAGCTGGCTTGCCGGCGATGGGCTGCATGGCAGCCCCAATGGGCCAGCCCGCTGTGCCCGCCAACTGGCCGGCGGCATGCCGAACTGGGCGATGAACCAGCGGGTGAACGAACTGGGCATCGAATAACCCAGCATGTCGGCGATACGCCCCAGCGAATAGCCGGGGTTCTCCAGGTAGCGCATCACCAGGTCACGGCGCACGCTGTTGATCAGGTCCTTGAAGGTCAACCCGCTTTCTTCCAGGCGCCGCTGCAGGGTGCGCACGTTCATGCCCTGAGTCTGTGCCACCTGCTCGATGGTGGCGCGGCCCATGGGCAGCAGCAGGTAGATGGTCTTGCGCAACTCCAGCTCCAGGGACGGCGTGCCGCCCGCCGGCAGGCTGTCCAGATAGCGCTGCGCCAGGCGCGCCATGGCCTCGTTGGCCTGCGGGCTGGCGCTGTCGAGGTCGGCGGCCGGGCAGACGATACCGTTGAACTCGCTGCCGAACACCAGCGTGCAGCCGAAAATGCGCCGGTGGGTGGCCAGGTCGGCGGGAGGCGCGTGGGTGAAGTTGGCGCTGATCGGGTGCCAATGCGCACCTAGCAGCGCCGCGCACAGGCGCATCATCACGCCGATCGCCAGCTCGGTGGCCTGGCGGCTGCAGGGCGCGCGTTCGTTGATCACCTCCTCACGGATGACCACGGTCTTGCCGGCTTCCTCGATATGAATGGCCAAGGCGTCATTGAGCAGGTGACGGTACTGCACGATTACCTGCAGCGCATCACGCAGGGTGCGTTGGTGGCTGAGCAGCAGGCTGATTTCGCCGAAGTCCGACAGTTGCCGCAACTCGGCCATGCGCAGGCCGAAACTTTCGCAACGGGTGGCGCTGGCGGAGGCTTCCAGCAAGGTGATGACGCTGGCAACCGGGATACGCCGGTTGGGGTCATCGAGCAACGCGGCGCTGAGGCCAACCTGTGCCAACAGTGCATGGGGATTGAGGCCCAGGTGTCGGGACACCTCAAGGTAATTGGTCAAGCTGGCGGCACGGACTAGGGCAGGCATCTTTGGTTGTTTTCCATGCGGTTTCTTGTTGTTGGGTATGCCGACATGCGTTTTGTGTTTTATAGCCTGCGTGTCATGAATTGAAAAGCAAAGCCCTGTCTTGGCCATTGTCATCAAATGAAAAGCCCCTGACGCCCAATGTGAAGCACCCGGTGGGTGGGCTGTTTACTGTGAACCTCAAGAGCTACACCGCACACGAGGTTCACCGTGGAAAAACTGCAAACCACTGCCACCGTGCTGATCGTCCCCGGCCTGCGCGACCATGTCGCCGAACACTGGCAGACCCTGCTCGCAGGCCGCCTGGCCAAGGTGCGCAGCGTACCGCCGCTGCAAGTCGACGGCCTGAGCTGCACGGCCCGGGTCGAGGCGATCCAGCGCGAACTGGACCAGATCGATGGTGAGGTGATCCTGGTGGCGCACAGCGCCGGCGTGCTGATGGTCGCCCACTGGGCGGCGCGCTACCGGCGGCCGATCAAGGGTGCATTGCTGGCGGCGCCGCCCGACCTGAACGCGCCATGGCCGGCCCACTACCCAAGCCCGGCCAGCCTGGCCGAGCACGGCTGGTCGCCATTGCCCCAGCAGCCGCTGCCGTTCCCCAGCATTGTCGCGGCCAGCAGCAACGACCACCTGGCCAGCTTTGCCGCGGCCAGCACCCTGGCCGAAGGCTGGGGTAGCGAACTGGTTGCACTGGGGGCCGTCGGCCACCTCAACCCGGCCTCCGGCTTCGGCCCTTGGCCGCAGGCCGAGGCGTTCATCCAGCGACTGGACCAGCCCAACCTGCAATAGCGCATGGACGCCCCAGCCACGCTCGCAAAAGACGGGCGGCGAAAAAAACAATAACAATACGTGGAGCCATCGTAATGCCAGAACACCGCATTCACCGTGCTGTGAAACCACAGCGCTGCCTGCTCGCCTGCGCCATCGGCCTGCTGACGCTGCCCGCCGCCCAGGCGTTCGAAGTCGATACCGGTAATGAAAACTGGGCCGTGCGCTTCGACAACACCGTCAAGTACAACTACGGCGTGCGCACCGAAAGCGCCGACAAGCGCATGCTGGGCACGCCCAACAGCAACGACGGTGACTACAACTTCCGCAAGGCCGGCACCAACATCACCAACCGGGTCGACCTGCTGACCGAACTGGATGTGGTCTACCAGGGCAACACCGGGTTCCGCGTCAGCACCGCCAGCTGGTACGACAAGGCCTATGACAACACCGGCTCCAACAGCAACCCGTTCGTCAACGGCAACGGTGACCAGTCCGGCATCAACCCCAGCCTCAATGGCCTGCCTGGCACCGGTGTGCCGCTGGGCAGCCCGCACCTGAGCAATTACGCCCAGCGTTACTACAGCGGCCCGTCCGGTGAAGTGCTGGATGCCTTCGTGTTCTTCAGCCGTGAAGTTGGCGAGGCCTCGCAGGTCAGCGCCAAGCTGGGCCAGCACAACCTGTTCTGGGGTGAAACCCTGCTCAACCCGGTGCACTCGCTGAGCTATGGCCAGTCGGGCCTGGACCTGGCCAAGCTGGCCGCCTCGCCGGGCACCGAGGCCAAGGAGCTGTTCGTGCCGCGCAACCAGCTGTCGACCTCGTTCCTGGTCAATTCCGAACTGACCCTGGGCGCCCAGTACTTCTTCGACTGGGACGCCGCCCGCCTGCCCGAAGCCGGTACCTACTACGGCGGCTCGGACGTGGTAGGCGAGGGCGCCCAAAGCTTCCTGCTCGGCCACACCGGTACCCCGGGGCTGATCCCGGTGCGCGGCGCGCTGACCACCATCCGCCGTGGCCATGACCTCAAACCGGGCAAGAGCGGCGACTGGGGCATCATGGCCAAGTGGTCGCCGGAGTGGCTGGGCGGCACCCTCGGTTTCTACTACCGCAAGACCTCCGAGATCCTCCCGCAGGCCTGGCTCGACGCGCGCGGCATGACCGTCGCCAATGGCCCGTTCGGCAACCCGCCGGGCAGCCGCCAAGGCGCAGTCGGCAACCTGTACAACTCGCTGCAAAGCACTACTTACCAGTTCGCCTACTCCGACGACATCGACATCTATGGCCTGAGCCTGTCCAAGGATGTGGGCGGCATTAGTGTCGGCAGCGACCTGAACATCCGCCACAACATGCCGCTGGCGAGCATCCCGGCAATCGTCAGCGCCCCCGGCCAGGGTGGCCTGGGCGGCGGCTTCGGCCTGCTGCCGGCACGCCTGCCCAGCAGCGGGGTGATCTACGACGTGCCCAAGGATGGCGACGGCCTGAGCGCCACCGGCGACACCTTGCACTGGACCTTGAACGGCCTGATGACCATTGGCGACACGCCGCTGTTCGATTCGGCAACCCTGCTTGGCGAGCTGTTCTACAGCAACCTGCTCAAGCTCGATAGCCACAACGAGGCCTTGTACAAGGGCAAGAGCAGCTACCGCGGCATCGACAAGGCCACCCGCGACAACTGGGGCATCGCCGTCAACTTCACCCCTACCTGGTACCAGGTGCTGCCGGGCATGGACCTGAGCATGCCGCTGTCGGTCAACGTCGGCCTCGACGGCGTGTCGCCGGTGCAAGGCGGTGGCGCCGAGAACACCGGCAACTATGCGGTGGGCGTGAGCGCCGCGATCTACAACCAGTACTTCGTCGACCTCAAGTACGTCGACAGCTTCGGTGAGACCAAGGCCTGCAAGGACGGCCAGACCGACGGCAGCACCCCCAACGCCCTGGACGGCGAACAGGATTACACCTGCTACGGCGGCGGCTACGCCTCCTTCTCCGGCGGTGGTGCCACCACCGAGGACCGTGGCGCCCTGTACCTGACCGTCAAGACGACCTTCTGAGTCATGTTTCCTACAGCCTACACAGGAAGACAACCATCATGAATTTCGTACGTACCCTGCTGGCCTCGTGCCTGTCACTGGCCGCCCTGAACGCTGCCCAGGCCGCCGTTTCCACTGACCAGGCCGCGCGCCTGGGCACCAGCCTGACCGTCATCGGCGCGGAAAAGGCCGGCAACGCCGATGGCTCGATCCCGGCCTACCAGGGCGGCCTGCTGACGCCGCCAGCCAGCTACCAGAGCGGCGCCAGCATGCGCCCCGACCCGTTCGCCAGCGACAAGCCGCTGCTGGTCATCGATGGCAAGAACGCCGAGCAGTACAAGGGCCAACTGACCGCCACCACCCTGGAATTGCTCAAGCGCTACCCCAGCTACCGCGTCGATGTGTACCCGACCCACCGTAGCGTGGCGCTGCCGCAAGCGGTACTCGACAACACCCGCAAGAACGCCACTGCCGCCAACAGCAAGGAGGGCGGCACCGCGGTAGACAACGTGCTGCCGGGCATCCCGTTCCCCATTCCGCAGAACGGCGCCGAGGCCATGTGGAACTTCCTGCTGCGCTATCAGGGCGTGAGCATGACTGCCAAGTACGACTCGTGGAACGTCGACGCTGCTGGCAAGCCATCGCTGTCGACCACCGGCCAGGCCAATATCAGCTACCCGATCTACGAAGACATGACCAAGCCGATCGGTGCCAAGGACACCTACTACCAGATGAAACTGGTATACACCGGGCCCGCACGCCGTGCCGGCGAAGCGATGATGCTGCGCGATGCCGCCAACCCGCTGGTGCAGCCACGCAGCGCCTGGCAGTACCTGCCGGGCCAGCGCCGGGTCAAGCTGGCGCCGAACCTGGCCTACGACACGCCCAACCCGGGCACCTCCGGTTCGGGTACCTACGATGACGTGTTCGTCTTCAACGGTGCGCTGGACCGCTACGACTGGACCTTGGTCGGCAAGCAGGAAATGTACGTGCCGTACAACACCTACCAGCTGACCTACAACACCGACGTCAAGCAGGTGATCACCCCCAACCACCTGGCGCCGCAGTTCGTGCGCTGGGAGAAGCACCGGGTGTGGGTGGTGGAAGGCAAGCTCAAGGACGGGGCGCGCCATATCTACCACAAGCGCCGCTTCTACCTCGACGAAGACAGCTGGATCGCCCTGGCCTCGGACCAGTACGACGCCCGTGGCCAGCTGTACCGCGGCTCGTTCGCCTTCCTCACCCAGAGCTATGACAAGCAGACCCCGGACGCCACGCCGTTCATGATCTACGACCTGATCGGCGGCACCTATAACCTCAATGGCGTGGTCGGTGCCTACGGCGGCATCCGCTATATCGACCCGCTGTCGAAAACCCAGTGGTCGCCCGAGTCGCTGGCCGGCAACGGCATTCGCTGAACGCACGGAGCAGAGGTGGCAATGTCTGTCTTCAAACGATGCAGCGTGGTAGTTCTGGCTTTGGCCGCGCTGCAGGGCGCGGCCCAGGCTGCGCCCTTCACCGATGTGCTGGACCTGCCCGCCAGGCCCAGCGCCCTGGTCGCCAGCAGCGCCTTGCGCGATGTCACCCTGGCCGGCCAGCGCCTGGTCGCGGTGGGCCCGCGAGGGCACATCCTGTACTCCGACGATCACGGCGCGCACTGGCAACAGGCCCAGGTGCCGGTCAGCGCCGACCTGAATGCCGTGAGCTTCGCCACGCCCGAGCTGGGCTGGGCGGTTGGCCACGATGGCGTGGTGCTGCACAGCCGCGATGGCGGCATGCACTGGCAGAAGCAGCTGGATGGCCGGGCACTGGCCGAACAACTGCCGGGCACGGGTAGCGACAATGCCTTGCTCGACGTGTGGTTCAGCGATGCCCGCAATGGCTATGCGGTCGGTGTGTTCAACCTGCTGTTGCGCACCGTTGATGGCGGCGAGCACTGGCAGCCCTGGCTCGACCACAGCGATAACCCGCAAGGCCTGCACCTGACCAGCCTGGCTGCGGTGGGTGACGAGCTGTACATCACCGGCGAGCAAGGCCTGTTGCTGAAGCAGGACGGTGAGCGCTTCAGCCGTGTCGAGACACCCTACGCCGGCACACTGTTCGGTGCTGTCGGCAAGCCTGGCGTACTGCTGGTCTACGGCCTGCGTGGGCATGCCTACCGCAGCACCGATGGCGGCCGGCAATGGCAACCGGTCAGCACGGGTGTGAACACCAGCCTCACCGCTGCCGGTGTCGACCGTGACGGCCAGCTATGGCTGGCCAGCCAGGCTGGCGACCTGCTGCTCAGCCGGGATGATGGCGCCAGCTTCAGCCCGGTGCCGCAAAGCGCCCGTGGCCCGGTGACCGCGCTTGCCACCGATACCGGCAACGGCCTGGTACTGGTGGGCGAGCGGGGCGTGCGCAACCAGGCCGGTAACCCCACGCTGCACCCATAACAAGAGAAGACCCTGATGGCCGCTACCCGCCAAGACACCCTGCCGGTAATCCGCAACCTCGACGATTTCGACCCACGCTCGGGCAATTGCCTGGAGCGCCTGGTGTTCAACCATCGCCTGCCGTTCCTGCTGTGCATGCTGCTGGCGACCCTGGTGCTGGGCTACATGGCGCTGACCCGCCTGGAGCTGCGCCCCAGTTTCGACAAGATGCTGCCGCAGAGCCACCCCTACATCCAGAACTACCTGGAAAACCGCCCATCATTGCGTGGCCTGGGCAACGCGGTGCGGGTGGTGGTGGAGAACACTCAGGGCGACATTTTCGACCCGGGCTACCTGCAGACCCTGCGCCACATCAACGACGAGCTGTTCCTCAGCCAGGGCGTGGACCGGGCGTGGGTGAAGTCGTTGTGGAGCCCGGCGGTGCGCTGGACCGAGGTGACCGAGGAGGGCTTCCAGGGTGGCCCGGTGATGCCAGACGGCTACCAGGGCGCTGCGGGTGACATCGAGCAGCTGCGGCAGAACATCGAGCGCGCCAACATCGTCGGCAGCCTGGTGGCGCGCGACTTCAAGTCGAGCATGCTGGTCGTGCCGCTGCTCGACCAGGATTCGGCCACCGGCAAAGGCCTCGACTACCACGCCTTTTCGCAGAAGCTCGAACAACTGCGCAGCCAGTATCAGGCCAGCGGCCAGTATCGCATCCATATGATCGGCTTCGCCAAGCTGATGGGCGACCTGATCGACGGGCTGATCCAGGTGATGGCGTTCTTCGCCCTGGCGGTGCTGACCAGCCTGCTGATCATCTACTGCTACACCCGTTGCGTGCGCAGCACCCTGCTGGTGGTGCTGTGTTCGCTGACCGCGGTGGTGTGGCAGCTGGGCATCGTCGCCTGGCTGGGCTACGCCATCGACCCGTATTCGATCCTGGTGCCATTCCTGATCTTTGCCATCGGCGTATCCCACGCGGCGCAGAAGATGAACGGCATCCTTCAGGACATCGGCCGTGGCACGCACCGTCAGGTGGCAGCGCGCTATACCTTCCGCCGCCTGTTCGTAGCCGGGGTGACTGCGTTGCTGGCCGATGCGGTGGGCTTTGCCGTGCTGATGCTGATCGACATCCCGGTGATCCAGGACCTGGCCATCACCGCCAGCATCGGCGTGGCGGTGCTGATCTTCACCTCGCTGCTGCTGATGCCGGTGGCGCTGTCTTATGTTGGCGTGGGCCGCAGGGCCGCTGAACGAGCCCTGGCTATCGATGCGCGCTGGGCCCTTCGCGGGCACGCCCGCTCCCACAGGGACGGCGCGATACCTGTGGGAGCGGGCATGCCCGCGAAGGGCTGCAACGCAGCCCCAATCAACCCATGGAGCCTGCTCGACCGCTTCACCGAACGCAAATGGGCCAGCGCCGCACTGCTGGTAGCCCTGGCCCTGGGCGCCCTCGGCATCTGGGGCAGCCTGCAACTGAAAATCGGTGACCTCGATAGCGGTGCCCCCGAGCTGCGCGCCGACTCCCGCTACAACCTCGACAACGCCTACATCACCCAGCACTACGCGCTGTCCAGCGATACCTTCGCGGTCATGGTAAAGACCGCTCCGGAAGGCTGCCTGCAATACCAGACACTGGTCCTTGCCGACCGCCTGGCCTGGGAGCTGCAGCAATTGCCGGGTGTGCAGACCACCGTGTCGCTGGCCAACGCAGTGCGCCAGATCACCGCCGGCACCTACGAAGGCAACCCGCGCCTGAACAGCCTGCAGCGCAACCAGGACGTGCTCAACTACGCTGCCCAGCAGGCTTCGGTCAACGCCCCTGAGTTGTTCAACAACGACTGCTCGCTGATGCCGGTAATCGCCTACCTCAAGGACCATCGCGCCGACACCCTGGCCCAGGTGGCCGCCGTGGCCGAGCGTTTTGCCCAGGCCAACAGCAGCGCCGAACAGCAGTTCCTGCTGGCCGCCGGCAGCGCCGGTATCGAGGCTGCCACCAACGTGGTGGTCCGCGAGGCCAACCACCGCATGCTGTTGCTGGTGTACCTGGCGGTCACGCTGTTCTGCCTGTTCACCTTCCGTAGCTGGCGCGCCACGCTGGTGGCGATCCTGCCGCTGATGCTCACCTCGGTGCTGTGCGAGGCGCTGATGGTAGCCATGGGCATTGGCGTCAAGGTCGCCACCTTGCCGGTGATCGCCCTGGGCGTAGGCATCGGCGTGGACTACGCGCTGTACCTGCTCAGCGTGCAACTGCACTACCAGCGCGCCGGGTTGAGCCTGGCCCAGGCCTACCAGAAAGCCGTGGCCTTCACCGGCCGGGTGGTCGGGCTGGTCGGCATCACCCTGGCCGCCGGCGTGGTCGGCTGGGCCTGGTCGCCGATCAAGTTCCAGGCCGACATGGGCCTGCTGCTGACCTTCATGTTCCTGTGGAACATGCTCGGTGCGCTGGTGTTGATCCCTGCGTTGTCGCATTTCCTCCTGCGTGGCCAGGCCGCCCCGGCGCCTGCCGAGGTCCAGGCCACGTCGCTTCCGCAAACCCAAGAAACCGAGTGTTCGCCTCATGTCTGATTACCTTCCGCCACTGCGCGACATGGATTTTCTGTTCAACGAAGTGTTCGACATCCCGGCCTGGTGGGCGCAAACGCCCGCGCTGGCCGAGCAGGTCGATGGCGACACTGCCCGGGCCGTGCTCGAACAGGCCGGCCGGCTGATTGCCGAGGTGGTGGCGCCGCTCAATCGCAGTGGCGACGAGCAGGGCTGCCGCTGGGAGGCCGGCCAGGTACACACCCCCGATGGCTTCGCCGATGCTTACCGGGCATTTGCCGCAGATGGCTGGGTGGGTGTGGCTGGTGCCCCGGAATATGGGGGCATGGGCATGCCGAAAGTGATCGGTGCCCAGCTCGAAGAAATGCTCAATGCCGCCAACCTGTCGTTCGGCCTGTACCCGATGTTGACGGCCGGGGCCTGCCTGGCGCTGCTCAACCATGCCAGCGAGCCGTTGAAGGCGCTGTACCTGCCGCCCATGTACCAAGGGCGCTGGACCGGTTCGATGTGCCTGACCGAGCCGCACGCTGGCACCGACCTGGGCCTGATTCGCACCCGCGCCGTGCCGGTTGCCGATGGCCGCTACCGCCTCAGCGGGACCAAGATCTTCATCACTGGCGGTGAGTAGGACCTGACCGAGAACATCATCCACCTGGTGCTGGCGCGGCTGCCGGATGCGCCAGCCGGGCCCAAGGGCATCTCGCTGTTCCTGGTGCCCAAGGTGCTGGTTGACGCCGACGGCGTGCTGGGCGAGGCCAATGCGGTGAGTTGCGGGTCGATCGAGCACAAGATGGGCATCAAGGCCTCGGCCACCTGTGTGATGAACTTCGACGGTGCAATCGGCTACCTGGTCGGCGAGCCGAACAAGGGCCTCAACGCGATGTTCACCATGATGAACTACGAGCGCCTTGGTGTAGGTATCCAAGGCCTGGCCCTGGGCGAACGCTCCTACCAGGGCGCCATCGCCTACGCCCGTGATCGCCAGCAGGGCCGTGCGCCGACCGGTGCCGAAGCGCCGGGGCAAGGTGCTGACCCGATCGTCGTCCACCCGGACGTGCGGCGCATGCTGCTGACCATGAAAGCGCTGAACGAAGGCGGGCGGGCCTTCTCCACCTATGTGGCACTGCAGCTGGACCTGGCCAAATACAGCGAGGCCCCGGTCGCACGCGCCCAGGCCGAGGCCAGGGTGGCGTTGCTCACACCGGTGGCCAAGGCCTTCCTCACCGACATGGGGCTGGAAACCACCGTGCACGGCCAGCAGGTGCTGGGCGGCCATGGCTATATCCGCGAGTGGGGCCAGGAGCAGTTGATCCGCGACTGCCGCATCACCCAGATCTACGAGGGCACCAACGGCATTCAGGCCCTCGACCTGGTGGGGCGCAAACTGTTTGCCGATGGCGGCCAGGCCTATCACAGCGTGTCCGACGAAATTACCGCCTTTGCCGAGACGCTGCCCGCGGCGTGCGCCGAGTTCGGCGCGCCGCTGCTGGCTGCCGTGCGCAACCTCGACGAGCTGACCGCCTGGGTGCTCGACCGCGCCCAGGGCAACCCGCGCGAGCTTGGCGCGGCGGCGGTGGAGTACCTGCAGGTGTTTGGCTACACCTTCTACGCCTACCTGTGGGCACGCATGGCCGTGGTATGCCAGTGTCATGCGGCCCCCGAGCCGTTCCACCTGAGCAAGCTGGGCACCGCGCGGTTCTACTTTGCCCGCCTGCTGCCACGCATTCATTCGCTGAGCGCCAGCGTCAGGGCCGGTAGCGACAGCCTGTACCTGCTCGAGGCCGGGCAACTGTGAAGGCCGCCGACATGATCACCACTCGCATCATGCCCGCAGCCGAGCAGGCCTACGCCTATCCGCTGCTGATCAAGCGCCTGTTGCTGTCGGGCGTGCGCTACCAGCCCAACCAGGAAATCGTCTACGCCGACAAGCTGCGCTACACCTACACCACGCTGCTCGAACGCATTCAGCGGCTGGCCAATGTGCTGACCGCCGCCGGGGTCAAGCCAGGTGACACCGTGGCCTTGCTCGACTGGGACAGCCACCGGGCGCTGGAGTGCTTCTTTGCCGTGCCGATGCTGGGTGCGGTGCTGCACACGGTGAACGTACGGCTGTCCACCGAGCAGGTGCGCTACACCATGAACCATGCCGAGGACCGCCTGGTCCTGGTACATGACGATTTCCTGCCGTTGATGGCGCAATTGCGCGATGACTTGCCGACGGTGGAGGGTTTCATTCGCCTCGGCGAAGGCGACCCCGCAACGCAAGATGTGCCGCTGCTGGGTGAGTACGAAGCACTGCTGGCGGCTGCCGAGCCGCAGTTCGACTTCGCCGATTTCGACGAGCACTCACTGGCCACGCTGTTCTACACCAGCGGTACCACCGGCAACCCCAAGGGCGTGTACTTCAGCCACCGGCAACTGGTGCTGCATACCCTGGTCGAGCAGGGCACCCTGGCTGCCTGCGGCGAGGTGCCGCTGCTGCGTAGCGGCGACGTGTACATGCCCATCACGCCGATGTTCCACGTGCATGCCTGGGGCGTGCCTTATGTGGCCACGGCGCTGGGTATCAAGCAGGTCTACCCCGGGCGCTACGAGCCCAACCGCCTGGTGCGGCTGTACCGTGACGAGGGCGTGACGTTCTCCCATTGCGTGCCCACGGTGCTGCAGATGATGCTCGACAGCGAAGAAGGGCGCCGCGCCGACCTGACCGGTTGGAAGATGCTGCTGGGCGGCAGCGCCCTGACCCTGGGCCTGGCGCAGCGTGCCAGCGAGCGCGGCATCAGCGTGCATTGTGGCTACGGCATGTCGGAAAGCTGCCCACTGCTCAGCATCACCCACCTGAGCGCCGAGCTGCTGGCACTGCCCATGGCGCAACAGCTGCCGCTGCGTATCGATGCCGGCGTGCCGATTGCCCTGGTGGACCTGCGCATCGTCGACGCCGAAGGCATTGATGTGCCCCGTGACGGCGAAAGCCTGGGTGAAATCGTGGTGCGTGCACCGTGGCTGACCCAGGGCTACCTGCATGAACCGGAGCAGGGTGCCGCGTTGTGGCTGGGGGGCTGGATGCATACCGGCGACCTGGCCTGCATCGACCCGGCGGGTGTGGTGCGTATTCGTGACCGGATCAAGGATGTGATCAAGACCGGAGGCGAGTGGGTCAGTTCGGTGGCGCTGGAAAACCTGATCAGCCAGCACCCGGCTGTTGCATCGGTGGCGGTGATCGGCATCCCGGACCTGCAGTGGGGTGAGCAACCGTTGGCCTTGGTAGTCTGTTGTGACGGCATGCAGTTCGACCAGGCGGGATTGGCCGGGCATCTGCAGCCGTATGTCGACAGCGGGCACCTGAACAAATGGGCGATACCACGGCAGTTGCGTTGCGTGGACGAGATCCCCAAGACCAGCGTTGGCAAGATCGATAAGAAGCGAATCCGGCAGGCATTTCTCTGAATGCTGGCAGCACCGGCTGATGGGCACCTGTGGGAGCCGGCTGGCACCGGCTGCGCCGGTGTTCGCGGGTAAACCCGCTCCCACAGGTACAGCACATTCCTTCAGCTGATGGGGGCCCTGTGGGAGCGGGC
>NZ_DKHD01000013.1:20948-21249 GCF_002453565.1 Pseudomonas sp. UBA6753
GGTGTTCGCGGGCGCGCCCGCGAAGCAGGCGACGCGGTGGGTGGCACCGGCTACGCCGGTGTTCGCGGGTAAACCCGCTCCCACAGGTACGGCACATTCCTTCAGCCGGTGAGGTCCCTGTGGGAGCGGGCATGCCCGCGAAGCAGGCGACGCGGTGGATGGCACCGGCTGCGCCGGTGTTCGCGGGCGCGCCCGCTCCTACAGGTACGGCGCACTCCTTCAGCTGATGGGGGGCTTGTGGGAGCGGGCATGCCCGCGAAGCAGGCGACGCGGTGGGGGGCACCGGCTACGCCGGTGTTCG
>NZ_DKHD01000012.1:0-46857 GCF_002453565.1 Pseudomonas sp. UBA6753
TCGCGGCTAAGGCCGCTCCCACAGGTACAGCGTGATCCCGAAGCCAGCGCAGTACCTGTGGGAGCGGGCAAGCCCGCGAAGCAGGCGACGCGGTGGATGGCACCGGCTGCGCCGGTGTTCGCGGGTAAACCCGCTCCCACAGGTACAGCGCATTCCTTCAGCTGGTGGGCACCCTGTGGGAGCGGGCATGCCCGCGAAGCAGGCGACGCGGTGGGTGGCACCGGCTAGGCCGGTGTTCGCGGGCATGCCCACAGGTAGGGCGCATTCCTTCAGCTGGGTAGCGAGCCCCACAATCTCAGCTTTGGCGCTGAACCCAGGGGTACTGCAACTCCCACTGCCACGCATGTCGCACAATCGATTCCAGCGTGGCAAACTCCGGCCGCCAGCCGAGCATGCGCATGGCCTTGCCGGCATCCGCCACCAACCGGGGCGGGTCGCCGGGGCGGCGGGGGGCATCAAGGGTGCGGATCTGCCGGCCGGTCACCGCCCGGGCCGTATCGATCACCTGCTGCACCGAAAAGCCCAGCCCATTGCCCAGGTTGAACGCGGTTCGCTCGCCACCCGCCAGCAGGTAATCCACCGCCAGCGCATGGGCCGCCGCCAGGTCGGCCACATGTACATAGTCGCGTATGCAGGTACCATCCGGCGTGTCGTAGTCGCGGCCAAATACCGTTACCGCATCACGCCGGCCCGAAGCGACCTGCAGAATCAACGGAATCAGGTGGGTTTCCGGGTCATGGCGCTCTCCCAGCTGGCCTTGCGGGTCTGCGCCGGCTGCGTTGAAGTAACGCAGGCATACCGACTTCAAGCCGTACGCCCGGTCGAAGTCCTCGAGAATCTGTTCGACCATCCATTTGCTCAACCCGTACGGGTTGATCGGCCCCTTGGCATGCGTTTCGTCGATCGGCACGTACTGCGGGTTGCCGTAAACGGCCGCGCTGGAAGAAAACACCAGGTGCCTGATACCGGCATTCACCATGGCCTGCAGGAGGGAAAGGGTGGCCGCGACATTGTTCTGGTAATACTTGCCGGGCACGCTGACCGACTCGCCCACCTGAATGAACGAGGCAAAGTGGAACACGGCGTCGAAACGGCAAACCCCGAACAGCACATCCAGGGCGGGTTCGTCGGCGATGTCCAGTTTCACCCACTGGACGCCGGGGCCGGGCGATACCAGGTCCGCCACCACCACCTCATGGCCCGCAACGAGCAAGTGCTTGACCATGTGCGAGCCAATGTAGCCTGCGCCACCGACAACCAGAAACTTCATCCATGCCTCCCGGACTCTGCTGTTGTACAGCCGCGCTTTTCAGCTACAGGTCTGTGGTGAGGGTAGATGGCCATATACCCTATTTCAAGAACAGCCAGTTGGACATGTACTTGCCGTCGAACGTGATGCTGTAGTGCCCATCCTGGTAAGCCATCGGCAACGGTTTCAACTGTGCCTGCGCGTCCCGGGCGAACAGTTTCAGGCCAGCAGGCGCCTTGATGCTCAAGGTGCCGGCAAGCGGCTCGACGTTGAACGGCGTCTTGTAATCGGCCTTGGGCACGGCACGGGTACCCAGCGACAGCAGCAGTTCGCGTGACTGGCCCAGGGGCTTGCCGTCCAGGCTTTGCACCACGACGCTGGCGTACGGCGTTCGTGCTTGCACCTGGATGGCGCCCAGGCTGATCGAGCGACCTCCCAGCCAGCCAGTGGCGGCCTGGGTCAGGGGTGTGTCGATGGTATAGATGCCCTGTTGCCAGTTGCGCTTGAGCTCGCCCGTGTCGCTGAGCGCTTGCGTGGCGTCGGCTGGCAGCAAGGACTGCCCCGGGTCCTGCAGTACCTGCGCGCCGGCAGGGATGGCGGCGGGCTTCAGCCAGGGCAACTCCGGCGTCTGTGGCAGGGCGATCTGCAGTTGGCCCTTTTCCATGGCCGTGCGCAGCAGCGCTGAAGTGCGCGGGGTGATCTCCTGGTTGTACAGGGTGGCGGGTGTCGGCGCGAACACATAGCGGGTCGTGGCCGGCTTCACGTCCGCGCGGCGATAGAGCAGGGCGGCAGCGGGCAGGGTGGCGATCATCGCCGGGTCGTTGTACGCGTGCCAGTTGTCCGCCGTGCGCCAGCCTGGGTTGAAGGCTTGCTGGCTGTAGGCGTACTGCAGCATGGCGTCCCAGCCCTGGTGGGCGGCGGTGCCGGCCACGTACAGCGGCAGCGAGTGGCGGTCGGGCAGCGGGAAGGGTTCGGCGTTCCACTCGGAGACGGTCAGCGGCTTGCCGACTACCTGGGCGGCGGCGAGCCAGTTGATCATGCCGTCGCTGGTCAACGGGTTCTTCTCCAGTTGCCCATTGGCACCGTAGGCATGGGCATCGATGACATCGCCTGCGGTCAGCGCCGGCAGCGCGCTCAGGCCATTGCCGCCCCAGGTACTGGTGGTGGCAATCGGTACTTTCACGCCGAGGCCGCGCAGGTGGCTGATCATGTCGGCGTTGAAGCGCTGTTCCAGGTCGTTGAGAAACAGCTTCGAAGGGCCATGCTCCCAGGCGCGCCAGGTGAGGTCGGTGGGCAGGTCGTATTGTTTGGCGAAGGCTTTGGCAGCTTCCATGTAGCGCTCGCTGTGGTGCGGCACATCCTTGTTCGGCATCAGGGCGTTACCATAATGCTGGGTGAGGTCGTTCTCATTGGTGAGCAGTACGGCAGCGATGGCCGGGTCGTCCTTGTAGGCCAGGCCGGTGTATTCGTTCACATGGGTCAGGTACTGCTCGGCAAAGCGTTTCATCGCCTGTTGGATACTGCGGTTCACATAGGCGTATCCCTTCAGGTCGACGTGGTTCTCGCCCTTGGCCAGTTCCTTGAAGTCATCGATGTTGTCATTGACGGTAAGTGCCCGCTGCACGTGCAGGTCCAGCCAGATATAGATGCCTTCGTCCTTGAGCGCGTTGATCCACATGTCCAGCTTGCGCAGCGATTCGGCACTGAGCTGCTGGGTATCGCGCACCAGGGTGCCGTCGCCAAACACGTTCGGGCTGACCCAGGGCGAGTCGTGGTGGTGCAAACGCACCAGGTTGAAACCCAGTGCCGACAGGCGCTTGGCCTGTTGGCGGATTTCTTCGTCGGGGCTCTTGAACAGCGAATAGGCGGACAGGTTGGTGCCCCAGAAGCGCACCGGGGTGTTGTTTTCGAACATCAGCTGCTCGCCCACAGCCTTGACGAAGCCGTGCTTGCCGGCAGGCTTTTCCGCAGCGTTGAGGAATGACAGGTCCACTGGCGAGGTGCGCCAGTCCAGTTGGTCGTCGGGCCAACCGGCGGGGTCGGCCAGACCGAAGCGTTCGCTGGGCGTGGGCCCCAGGTCGATGTCGCCGGTAATGTTCAGCACCGCCTTGATCTGCTGCCGACCGGCGTTGATCGGGTCGCTGTAGATGAACGCACGCAGTTCGGACGGGTTGCCGCGCTCGAAATACACCTTGGCCAGCGGTGGGTCGAAGCGCATTTCGATGCGCCGGCCCTGGTCAGCCTTGCCCCACGACCAGCCACGGTTGCCGGGCAGCAGCTGCGGGGTGCCCATCTCGCCGGCAATTTGCGCAGGGTCGAACTCGAACACCATGCCGCCGCCCATCACCCCGGCCTGGCGGCTATGGGCGTCGAGGTCGAAGGCCCAGCTCAGGGTTTGCGCCTGCTCCTTGCGGATATCCGCCGCCAGGTCGAAGTCCAGCTCCTTGTTCTTGCCCTGCAGCGTGTAGTGGTAGGGGCCATTGACCTTGAACGTGGTGGAGAAACCGGTCCAGCTCCAGTTGGCTGCCCAGAAGTCGAACTTGGCTTTCATCACCGGCCCACCGCCGCGGGTCACCATGGGCAGGCCGTTCTGTTCATCGACACTGACTTGCCACGCCGATGCCCAGCCGGTGAGCGGCAGCAAGGCCAGGCCGGCAATGGCCGAAACCCGCAGCAGGGTTTGAAAACCCCGGCTGCGCAGGGGGAACAGGCTCATGACTGTCACCTTGGTTGAAGGCCGGGGTCGGCCAGCGCGATGGCCTGGCTGCTGTGCAGCCTGCGGACCATCTGGATGTAGGCCACGCCCAGCCCGGCGACAGTCCAGTACACCACCGGGATGAAGGTGATGCTGCTGACGGTGAAGATGATCACCAGGATGCCGATCAGTGTCGCCAGCAATGCCCGGCCGAGCTGGTGTTGTTCGTCGTCCTTGTCGGGGAAACTGCGCATGGCCTTGCGGATGCCGTGCAGTACGGCGGCGAAGAACGCCACGAACAGGCCAAGCCCGACCAGCCCTACCCGCAGCGCCAGGTTGATGTAGGTGTTGACGATGTCGATGATGCCTTCACCCTGGATCATCGATTGCATTTCCGGGGTGTTGCGGAAGTCGAACGAGCCGAACAGCGGGTTGCGCTGGATGACGATCCACGAGTTGTCCATCAGCCTTGCGCGGTAGGTGATGTTCTCTTTCTCGAGGTTGCCAATGAACGGCAGCATGTCCAGTACCTTGTCGCCACCGGGCACGATGGTCAGCAAGGGCAGGGCCAGCACGCCGGCCGCGGCGAGCAGCGCCAGGCGCCTGACCGCACCTTTGCCCAGGGCAATGAACACCACCACGATGACCACGGCGCCGATCCACGGGCCACGGGACAGTGGCGCGAACAGCCCGGCGGCCAGCAGCAGGGCGCCCAGCGCCCGCTGCAGGGGGCGGCGCACGTAACCCTGGACGAACAGGAACAGGCCGATGGCCACGCTCATCACATAGCCCAGGGCAATCGCCTGCCCGGTGGTGACGCTGGCGCGCAGCGAACCGCCACGGCTCAGGTAGCCGGACATGCTCCACGGCACGCCCATGGCGTCGACCAGGGCGCTGTACAGCAGCCAGTGGCGCACGTACTCGGCCACGCCGATCAGGGCCAGGACGAAGGAGGCAAGCACGAAGGCCAGCAGGGTGTCCTTGAAGTCGCTGATCTGGCGCAGGCCACGGCTGGCCACGTAATACGGCAGTAGCACGTCGACATACAGGTACAGCGTCTGGCGCAGGGTGTCGGTCAGGGTGGTTTCGCGCAGGTAAAGCACGCTCATCAGCAGCAGGCCGGCCGCCAACAGCCTGTCGGGCCAGGTGCGGCCGAAGCGCAGGGTGTCGCCTTGCCGGCGCAGGGCCAGTGCCGCCGGCAGCAGCACGCACAGGGTCAGCAGGCGGATATGGTTGAGGTCGACCAGGTAATTGACCACGCCAAAGCCGGGCACCTGCACCGAAGCCGGCGGGACCAGGAACAGCAGCATGTAGAACAGCGCCATGGGGTTGTGTTCGCGGCGCCCGGCGATGTACAGGATGACGGCGCCAGCACCCAGGTACAGCCAGAAGCTGTGCGAGAAGAACGCCAGCAGGGTAAGCAGGAACCAAAGGTTGCGCCGGCGCTTGAAGTCGCTGAGCGGGATCAGGTCGGTGGCAGGCCGCCGCGCCAGCAGGAAGACCACGCTCGCCAGAAACAGGATGACGATCAACGCACGAAAATGTTCAGGCATTGGCTATGTGCACCTATGCGTCGGTGGGCAACGGCTAGCATCGTGGCTGATTGAAACTATAGTGACCTTTTAGCCAATCGGTCAGAGATCGACGCCATGCCGTCGATTGTGACGCTGGCCCCGGGGACTGGCGGTAGTAATGCGGCTTGTCGGGTAAATCTTTCAAAGGTGCAGGTCACTGTGTCATGGGGAAGCTTACTTTTTGCACTGCGCAAACGGGCCGTAGAGGATTTCTCCAGAGTTGCGTGTTGCTGGGGGTTGGTGGTTTGGTGTTCGCTGCTACGCCCGCCGCCGCCAGCCAACCTGCCGGCAGGCCCGGGTTCGTGGTGATCAACGGCTGGGTATTGCCGTCTCGCTACTTCCGGAACGAACACCCATGATCAAGGATTATCAGCAGCAGAAGGCCCTGCGCGACAGTTACGATGTCTGCATCATCGGTGCCGGCCCCGCGGGCATCACCCTGGGGCTGCGCCTGGCTGCAGCCGGCTGGAGCGTACTGCTTGCCGAAGGTGGCGGGCGTGAATATTCGGCGAACTCGCAAGCCTTGTACGCCTGTGCATCCACTGGCCTGGAGCTGTACGCCGGGGAGGCTCGCCTGCGTTACCTGGGCGGCACATCCAACCATTGGGCCGGCCGTTGCCGGCCGTTCAGCCCCTCGGACTTCGCCGTTCCCCCTATTGGCGACCTGCCTGGCTGGCCCATTCCCTACTCGGAGATAGCAGGCTACCTGCCTGCTGCCATGGATATCGTCGACCTGCCGCCCGGGTCGGATTTTCACGCGTTGAATGCTGGCCTCGACGGCGGAGAATTCGAGCCAGACCGCTTTCTGCTCAGCCCGCCCACGCGTTTTGCGCAAAAGTACGCCACGGCCCTGGAACAGACCCAAGGCCTGGACGTGTTCATCAACTGCAATTGCGTGAACCTGGAGTTCGACCAGGCCTCCGGCCACCTGGCCGCAGTCGTACTGTCCGATTACGCGTGCAATCGCCAGCGCCTGGTTGCGAAAAACTTCGTGCTGGCCACCGGTGCCATCGAGAATGCCCGGCAACTGCTCAACAGCGAGTCGTTGCTGGCGGCGGGGGTCGTGAGCAAGGACGGGCTGGTCGGCCGGTGCTTCATGGAGCATCTGAACATTGACCTTGGGACTTTCATCCTCAAGTCGGGGCTGGACCCCGAGCCGCGCGAGTACTACACCACCGATGCTTTCGTTGACGAATACAAGGCAGGTAAAGGCAATGTCAGGGCCGCCTTGCTGGCCGATGTACAAACCTATGGTCGTACTGCCGAGGTGAAGCATTTTCTGGAGAACCTGGCCTGCGACATGGGGGTCGCCAGCAAGATCGCCTTCGTGACCAAGTTCAGTTGCCCCGGTGACGGTGTCATCAGCACCATGATCGAGCAGTTCCCCAACCTGCGCAGCCGCATTTCGCTGCTGGACGAGAAGGACGCACTGGGCGTGGCCAAGGTCAATGTCAACTGGGCCCTGAGCGCTGATGACCGGCACACCATCAAGTGCATTGGCAGTGAACTGGCCAAGCAATGGGCGGACATGAACCTGGGCTTCATCAAGCTCAATGACTTCGTTTATGACACCTCGATACCGCTGAAGCTGTCGCCACATGCCCACCACATGGGTACCACGCGCATGGCGTCGTCGGCGCAGTTCGGTGTTGTCGATACCAACTGCAAGGTGTTCGGTACCGAAAACCTTTACATCGCCGGCAGCAGCATCTTTGCCACGGGCGGGGCCTCCAACCCGACCATGCCGCTGCTGCAGTTTGCGGTACGCCTGGCCGACCACCTCGATGCCAGGATGAGCGCGGCCAGGGAAGCCGTGGTGTGAGGAATGTTGTGCTGATGCTGCAAAGGCGCGGGGACTTCTTCGAGGGATGGCAACAATGGCTAGCAAACCTGTGGACGTCATGGTGGTCAACTTCAACACGGCCAGGCTGCTGCAGCCGATGTTCGATGCGCTGCGCCGCGCCGACAGCGAACGGCTGGCCAGCTACCTGGTGGTGGACAATGCCTCGGTCGATGACTCGCTGCAGCGCATGGCCGAGGTGTGCCCGCAGGCGCTGCTGCTGAGCAACAGGCAGAACGTGGGGTTCGGCCGGGCCAACAACCAGCTGTTGGCGCACCTGAAGGGCAAGTACGCCTTGCTGCTGAACACCGACGCCTTCGTCGCCGCCGATTCCTTGCAGAAAACCCTCGACTACATGGAAGCCCACCCGGAGTGCGGGGTGCTGGGGGTGCGCCTGGAGGGCCGCGACGGCGACCTGCAGCCCAGTTGCCGCTACTTCCCCACACCGCTCAACGTGTTCGTCGGGCGTACCGGGCTGGGGCGCTTGTTCCCCGGCCTGAAGATGGTCGACGAAATGAACTGGGACCACGCTTCGGTCCGCGAGTGCGACTGGCTGCCTGGCTGCTTCTACCTGGTGCGCCGCGAAGTGCTCGACCAGGTGGGCCTGTTCGACCCGCGCTACTTTCTTTATTACGAAGAGGTCGACCACTGCAAGCGGGTGAAGGCGGCCGGCTGGAAGGTGGTGTTCTACCCGCATACCACGGTGGTGCACATCGGTGGGGAAAGCTCCAGATCGGTGGCCGAACTTGAGGCGGCCAGCCGGCAGATCTCGTCATACCAGATCGAAAGCGAGCTGCTGTACTTCCGCAAGCATCACGGGCTGGCGGGCCTGGCCCTGCACATGCTGCTGGTCACCTTGGGCGACCTGGTGCTGGCACTAAAGGCGCTGTTGAAACGACGCGGCCGGGGCGCGATACAGGCCTGCTGGCGTCACTGCCGGGCGACCTGGTCTCTGTTGTTCAAGACCCGGTACGCCAGCCAACCGACAAGGTAGGTGGAGCCATGTTCGAGAATATTCGTGCCGACCTGCGTGCCCACGGTGGCGACTGGGGCGCCCAGGGCTTCTGGGTACTGCTGGTGTACCGCTTCGGCCGCTGGCGCTATGGGGTGCGCCCGGCACTGCTGCGCAAGCTGTTTTCGCTCATCTACAAGGTCCTGTTCAAGTTCGTGCAGATCATCACGGGTGTGGAGCTGCCGTGCGAGGTGGTGATCGGCCGCAACTTTGTCATCGACCATTTTGGCGGCATCGTCATCAGCGGCTATGCCCGCTTTGGCGATGACTGCCGTATCCGCAATGGGGTGGTGGTGGGCCTGAAGAACGTCGACGAGCCGATTGCACCGGTGTTCGGCAACAACGTCGATATCGGCACCGGCGCCAAGGTGCTCGGTAGCATCCGTATCGGCAACAACGTGATCATCGGTGCCAATGCCGTTGTGCTGGTGGATGTGCCGGACAATTCGCTGGCGGTGGGGGTGCCGGCCATCATCAAGGCCAGGCAACCGGCCGCCACGGCGCCCGTCGAGTGAAACCCATGGCGAGCGGGGTCGGTGTGGTGGTCATTGGCCGCAACGAAGGCCAGCGCCTGGAGCGTTGCCTGCGTTCGCTGCTGAAGGGGACGGACAAGGTCATGTACGTCGATTCGGGCTCCACCGATGGTTCACTGCACTTGGCCCGCAGACTGGGGGTAGAGGTACTGGCGCTGGACCTGGGCACCCCGTTTACTGCCGCACGCGCCCGTAACGAAGGCTTTTTCGCCTTGCAGCGGCGGCTGCCGTCGATGCAACTGGTGCAGTTCGTCGATGGCGATTGCGAGGTGGATAGCGGCTGGCTGCCCGCGGCGCAGGCGTTTCTCGACGACCATCCCGACGTGGCGGTGGTGTGTGGCCGCCGTCGCGAGCGCTTCCCGCAGCGGTCGGTGTACAACCTGTTGTGCGACCTGGAGTGGGACACCCCCATCGGCGAGGCCAAGGCCTGCGGTGGCGATGCCCTGATGCGGGTAGATGCGTTCGCCGCGGTCGGCGGCTTTCGCCCCGAGCTGATCGCCGGAGAAGAACCCGAACTGTGCGTGCGCCTGCGGGCAAAGGGCTGGAAAGTCTGGCGCCTGGACGCCGAGATGACCCTGCACGACGCCGCCATTACCCGTTTCAGCCAATGGTGGCGGCGTAGCCTGCGCGCTGGCCACGCCTATGCCGAAGGGGCCTACCTGCATGGTCAGCTGCCCGAGCGGCACTGGCTGCGCGAATCGCGCCGGGCCTGGCTGTGGGGCCTGGGCATCCCCGCGGTGACCGTGCTGGCCTGCCTGCTGCTGGGCGGCTGGAGCCTGCTGTTGCTGCTGGTCTACCCGCTGCAGGCCGTACGCCTGGCCCGGCGTGGCGGCAAGTCGGTGCGGGAGAACTGGCTACAGGCGGTGTTCCTGGTATTGGGCAAGTTCCCGGAAATGCTCGGGCAACTGAAGTTCTTGCGCCACCGCATCGCGGCCGGCAAATCGACGTTGATCGAGTACAAGTGAGAGGGGCCTATGATGCTCGGCACGATCGTGAAAAGCGTGTTTACCTTGCACCCCGGCTACTCGTTGCGGGCGCTGAACAACAAACGCAAGTTGACGCTGCAGATTGCCAGGCAATGGCCTGAGCTGAATGCGTTCCTGCAGCGCATGACGGCGACGCTGGGCCCACAAGGTTTGCAGCGGCTGGGGGTGGATTGCATCGGTGTCGTGCAGTGGCCCTACCTCAGCAAATGCTGGGAAGCCCCGCAGCGCCTGGAGGTGCTGGCTTCGCACTTCGAAGTGCTGGCCGGGCAGTTTCCGGCGCTGTTGCTGCTGGGGCGGGACGAAAGCCTGACGCTGTGCGAGCTGTCCAGCCATTCGCCGGGCTGCCGCCTGGTGCTGGACCGGCCGATCTGGTTCAAGCGCGAAGGCGAGTTGGTATTGAACCTGTTCCAGGGCGACCTGCGGGTGGCCTCCCTGGCGTTCAGCCTGTGCCGCAGCCAGGGCGAGCTTTGCCTGTTCATCGGTGCCGTGCAGGGCATCCACAAGGGTGTCGACAGCGAAACCTCATTGGCCATTTACCGCGACCTGACCAAGGACTTCGAAGGGTTGCGCCCGCGCAGCCTGTTGCTCGAGGCATTGAAGTGCCTGGCCAGGACCCTGGGCGTGGCGCACCTGTATGCCGTCAGTGACGCCTGCCGCCACCATCGGCACGCGTATTTCGGCAACGACAAAGGCCAGGACCTGGCGGCCAATTATGACGTGATCTGGCTGGAGCACGGCGCTACTGCGTCGAACCATGCGGATTTCTTCGCCCTCCCGCTGGCCGCGGTACAGCGGGCGGAACAGGACATCCCGGCGAAGAAGCGGGCGATGTACCGCCGCCGCCAGGCGTTGCTCGACGATGTTTTCACCCGCTTGCAGGCCAGGTTGCCAGGCAGCGGTCACAACCTTGGGCTACAAGGGAAACAGGAGGATGCACCTGACGAGGTGGCATCGGCGGGGCGCCGGCCGCCGGTAATCGACAGCCTGAAGTAACGGCCGGCCCTGCCACGGCAGGCCTGAAGGTTCATTACGCGGGTCTTGATCTGGATTCCTATGCGCATTGCTTATTTCATTAACCAGTACCCGAAGGTCAGCCACAGTTTCATCCGCCGCGAGATCCTGGCGCTGGAGCGCCAGGGGGTAGAGGTGCAGCGTATTGCCCTGCGCGGGTGGGACGCCGAGTTGCAGGATGCCGAGGACTCGAGCGAACAGGCCAGGACCCGCTATGTGCTGCAACGTGGCATCAAGGGCTTGCTGGCACCGGCCTGGCAAGTGCTGCGCGCACAGCCGCGCCGGTTCTTCCAGGCGCTTTGGCTGGCCATGCGCCTTGGCCTGCGGGCCGACCGCGCCTGGCCCTACCACCTGGTCTACCTGGCCGAGGCCTGCCAGGTGCTGCAGTGGTTGCAGGCTGGCGAGGCAAAACATGTGCATGCGCATTTCGGCACCAATTCCACCGAGGTGGTGATGCTGGCCAACGTGCTGGGCGGGCCAGCCTACAGCTTTACCGTGCACGGGCCGGAAGAGTTCGACAAACCACAGTTCCTGCACATGGGCGAGAAGGTGCGGCGTGCCGCATTTGTCGCGGCGGTCAGCTCGTACGGGCGCAGCCAGTTGTTTCGCTGGGTGGCACACGACCACTGGGCCAAGGTGAAGGTGGTGCATTGCGGCCTTGAGCGCAGCTTCCATGAGGTGGCGCCGGTCGGCGTGCCCACGGCGCCACGCCTGGTGTGCGTCGGCCGCCTGTGCGAACAGAAAGGCCAGTTGCTGTTGCTCGAGGCCGCGCGGGTACTGGCCGCGCGGTCGATCGCCTTCGAGCTGGTGCTGGCCGGCGACGGTGAAATGCGTGGGCAGATCGAGGCGTTGATTGCCCGGCACGGCTTGCAGCAGCAGGTGCGCATCACCGGCTGGCTCAGCAGCGCACAGGTGCGCGAGGAAATCCTTGCGGCGCGTGCACTGGTGCTGCCCAGCTTTGCCGAGGGGTTGCCGGTGGTGATCATGGAGGCCATGGCCTTGCGCCGGCCAGTGCTGACCACCTATGTGGCAGGCATTCCCGAGCTGGTGCGGCCGGGCGAGAACGGCTGGTTGTTCCCTGCCGGCGCCGTGGACGAGCTGGCGGCGGCCATGGCCGACTGCCTGGCGCAACCTGCCGAAGCGCTGCAGCGCATGGGCGAGGCAGCCCGCCAGCGTGTGCTGCAACGGCATGACATCGATACCGAGGCGGCCAGGCTGGCCAGCTATTTCAAGGCGTCCGCATGATGAGTGTATTGGCTTGGTCATTGGGCACGCTGGCGGCCATCGCCCTGTTGCCGGTGCTGCTGCTGTTGGTGCAGGTGTTGATGGCTTGCCTGCCAGCGCGCGCGCAGCCGTTGGGCAACAACGCTCGTCCGCAGGTGGCCGTGCTGGTGCCAGCCCATGACGAGGCTTCGCTGATCGGCGCCACGCTGGCGAGCATTGCCCCGCAGTTGCGGCCTGGCGACCGCTTGCTGGTGGTGGCGGACAACTGCACTGACGACACCGCGCAACTGGCGCGCGAGGCCGGTGCCGAAGTGGTTGAGCGCCGCGATGCGCGGTTGCGCGGCAAGGGCTACGCCCTGGACTTTGGCGTGCGCCACCTGGCCAGCCAGCCGCCCGAGGTGGTGATCGTGGTGGATGCCGACTGCCAGGTGGGCGAGGGGGCGATCGAGCGCCTGGCACGGCGCTACCGCGAGGTCGCTCGCCCGGTGCAGGCGCTGTACCTGATGCACGCACCGGCAGGGGCCGGGCTGGCAGTGCAGGTTGCCGAGTTCGCCTGGCGGGTCAAGAACCTGGTGCGCCCGCGTGGTTGGGCACGGTTGGGCCTGCCTTGCCAGTTGATGGGCGCTGGCATGGCGTTCGGCTGGCGTGACCTGGCCTTGATCGACCTGGCCAATGGGCATCTGGTGGAGGATGTGAAACTGGGCCTGGACCTGTGCCAGCAGGGCAAGCCGCCAGTGTTCTGCCCCGAGGCCGTGGTCAGCAGCCGGTTCCCTGCCAGCCAGCAAGGCCTGGGTAGCCAGCGCACCCGCTGGGAGCATGGGCACCTGAGCCTGATGCTGGCCGATGCGCCCAGGCGTGCGCTGGCCGCAGTCACCCAGCGTAACGGCAGCTTGCTGGCCATGACCCTGGACTTGCTGGTGCCGCCCCTGGCGTTGCTGGTGCTGAGCCTGCTCGGGCTCAACCTGGTGGCCTGGTTGGCGTACCTGCTGTTCGGCCTGGCAGCACCTGCCTGGATCGCCCTTTGCGCGCTGGCATTGCTCGGCCTTGCCGTCGCACTGGCCTGGGCGCGCTTCTGTCGCGAATTGATCCCGTTTTCCGTGCTGCTGTACGCGCCGTTTTACGCCGCAAGAAAGGCCCCGTTGTATCTGCGGTTCCTGATCAAGCGCCAGGTTGAATGGGTACGTTCAAAACGGGATGAAGGCTGATGGCTGAGTGGCAGAAACGCTGGAGCACCCTCGTCGGCAAGCTCGAAGTGGTGGCGGATGCCACTGCCGCGCAGCGCCTGCTGGACAGGCTGAGCGCCCCGGAAGCCGCGACCGTGCTGGGCTTCGTCAATGCCCATGCAATGAACCTGGTGGTTCACGATGGCGCCTGCCACCAGGCATTGTCGGTGGCCGACGTGCTGCTGCGCGACGGGGCCGGCATGGCGATCCTGTATCGCCGGCTGGGGCTTGAACCGGGGCTCAACATGAATGGCACCGACTTCATACCTCGGCTCCTGGCTGCCTACCGTGGGCGGCGGGTCGCGTTCTGGGGCACCCGGCAACCTTACCTCGACCAGGCCGTGCAGCGCAGTGTAGCCATGTTCGGGGTGGTGCCGGTGTCGGTCCACGATGGCTTTGCCAGCGTCGATACCTACCTGCAACTGGCTAGGGAGCGACAACCGGAGCTGATCGTGTTGGGCATGGGCATGCCCAGGCAGGAGGTTGTGGCGGCAAGGCTGGCAGCAACTGGCGGGCCGTGCCTGATCGTGTGCGGCGGCGCGATCCTGGACTTTCTCGGCGGCAAGGTCAGCCGGGCGCCCGAGTGGCTGCGGCGGTTGGGCGGGGAGTGGCTGTACCGGCTGTTGCGCGAGCCGAAGCGTTTGTTCATGCGTTATGTGGTGGGCAACCCGTTGTTCCTGCTGCGTACCTTGCTGTACCGCCGCGACGGAGGGGCGGCCAGACACCCCGTATGAGCGGCACAATCCGCGCACACTGATGGCGGGTGGCTGCTACAGTGAGATCAATGGGTTGGGGCTGCAGGATTTCGCTTCACGGGCTTTGCATGAGCCGTTGTCAAGTCTTGCTGGTTTGTGGAATGCACTTGCTGCACGCAAATTGATGAGGTCTGAAATGGTTCTAGAGCCCAGAAGCAGTCGGTCCTTGTTGCAGAGAAGAAGCAGCGTAAGTAACGCCATTCAGGCCGGCCTAGATGGGATTGCAGTCACCGGTATCGCCTGGTACCTGATCTACGACAAGTTTGGCTACATCACCTCCGATTACGTGATCATGTTGCTGTTGCTGGTGGGGGCCTTGGCAGTCATCTACGATCACTATGCGATATACCGTACCAACGTTGGCCTTTCCATCAAGGCTTTCCGGCTGTTCAAGGCTTGGTCGGTAACCTTTTGCTTCCTGGTAGTCATGGCTTTCCTGGCCAAACAGAGCGAAACCTATTCGCGGCTGCTGGTCGTGCAGTTGTTCATCATTGGCTACATCGCCCAGTTGTTCCTGCACTTTGCCGTGCGCGAATTGCAAAAGCGCTTCACCGCCCATGCCCGCCTGGACAACGCCCTGATCATTGGCGCCGGTGACCTGGCCAACTTCCTGTACCAGAAAATCAGCAACAACCCCTGGTTCGGTGAGCGTGTGCTGGGTTGCGTGCTGATCGACAGCGCCGATGAGCCGGGGCGCGAAAGCGCCGACGGCAAGCAGCGCATGCCGGTACTCGGGCATGTTGCCGAGCTTGACGATATCGTGGCTCGCCACGGCATCCGCACGGTGTACCTGGTGACCCCACTGGGCGGTTCCGAGGTCATCAATGATGTGTATCTCAAGTTGCTCGACAAGTGCATTGCGGTGAACTGGGTGCCGGATATCTTCTCGTTGCGCCTGATCAACCACAGCGTGCGGGAAATTGCCGGCATTCCCGTGCTGACCTTGTCGGAAACACCGCTGACGGGCATGAGCCTGTTCCTGAAGAACCTCGAGGACAGGGTGTTGGCGGCGCTGATCCTGCTGCTGGCATCGCCGGTGTTGCTGGCCGTTGCGCTGGCCATCAAGCTCGATAGCCGCGGCCCGGTGTTCTTCCGCCAGGAACGCACCGGCTGGACCGGGGAAGCGTTCCGCATCTGGAAGTTCAGGAGCATGCATGTCCATCAGCCGGAAGATGGCGTGGTGAAGCAGGCGCAGAGGAACGACCCGCGGCTGACCCGGGTCGGCGCCTTCATCCGCCGCACCAGCCTGGATGAACTGCCGCAGTTGTTCAATGTGCTGACCGGGGAGATGTCGCTCGTAGGGCCGCGGCCGCATGCCTTGCAGCATGACACGCTGTATTCGCAGGACATCGTCGACTACTTTGCCCGCCACAATATCAAGCCTGGCATGACCGGCCTGGCGCAGGTGCGTGGGTTCAGGGGCGAGACCAGGGATATCGAGCAGATGATCCAGCGGGTGGACTCGGACATCGAGTACATCAACAACTGGTCGCTGTGGCTGGATTTCGTGATTCTGGTGCGCACGTTGAATGCGTTTACCGGCAAGCAGGCCTACTGACGCAGCACTGTTGGGCAAAGAGCAAATTTCGTAAGCGCCCTGCACACCCTGTGGGAGATTGCCCAGCACTTCGGGTTGCGCTGTCGCATAGGGATCAAGATTCGAGAGCGTGTCACATTCCATGTGGGAGCGGGCGTGCCCGCGAATGGCCCGACGCGGTGTATGGCACCGGCTACGCCGGTGTTCGCGGGCACGCCCGCTCCCACAGGGTACGCGGATTGCTTGTAATTCAATGTGTCATTTGCAATTCCATGAAAGCGTGCAACGCAATTGGCTGGCCTAGTCCTTGTTCAGCGGGTGCAACTCCCTGAACCCCCGCGCTTCCTCCACCAGCCAGTCATGCACCGCCCGCGCCCCCGGCTGGTTCAGCCCGCCCGGCGGGTAATGCACCACATAGCGCTTGTGGTTGGCGATCGGCACCCCGAACGGCACGATCAGCGCCCCGCGCTCCAGTTCGTCGTTGAGCAGCGTGCGCCGGGCAATCGCCACGCCAATGCCGGCAATCGCCGCCTCGATGGTCAGGTGGTTGCGGTTGAAGGTATGCCCGCGCCGCACATCCAGGCCGGCGGCGCCGATGCCCTCCAGGTAGAACTCCCATTCGGCATATTCCGAACTGCCGCGCCAGGCCGTGATGTCGTGCAGCAGCGGGTAGTGCGCAAGGTCTGCCGGCCCGTGCAGCGGCGGGCGCCCGCGCAGCAAGGTGGGGGAGCAAACGGGGAAGATCTGCTCGTCCAGCAGCGGCGTCGAGAGCATGCCGGGGTAGCTGCCATCGTTCAGGTCGATGGCCAGGTCGAAATCGCCCGGGGTCAACGCCTGGGCACTGTCTTCGGCCACCAGGCGCAGTTCGATGTCCGGGTAGCGTTGTTGAAAGCGCGGCAGGCGAGGCGTGAGCCATTTGGCCAGGAACGACGGGATCGAGCGCAGGCGCAAGGTGCCGCGGATTTCCCCCGCGTCCAGGCGCAGCAGTTCGGCTTCGATGCTGCCGTAGGCTTCGGTCACCGTCTGCGCCAGGCGTTGCCCTTCGGCGCTCAGTTCCACACCGCGTGCCCGGCGCAGGAACAGCCGATAGCCCAGGCGTTCCTCCAGCTGGCGCATCTGTTGGCTGACCGCGCCCGGGGTGATGTGCAGCTCTTCGGCACAGCGGGTGAAGGACAAGTGCCGGGCCGCACAGGCGAACACGTGTAGCCAGACGAACGTCTGGCCATTGAGTTGTCGTCGCATCGTTTAGTACCACTAAAGCCTTGCTTAGGAAGTTTCGTTGGTCATCCATGAGCCAGCGCGGCAGTATCGCGCAAAATCGCAATACCGCTCAATTTCTCCAAATAACCGTGCTGCGGCTTCATACCCGGGTACGGTCAGGCATTAGCATGGCTATCAGTGTTTTCGACCTTTTCAAAATCGGCATCGGGCCGTCCAGTTCCCACACCGTCGGCCCGATGCGGGCGGCGGCTACCTTTGCCCAGGCCCTGCGCGAACAGGGGCTGCTGGCCCAGGTAACCCGTGTCGAGGTGCGGCTGTACGGGTCGCTGTCGGCCACCGGGGTTGGTCACGCCACCGATCGCGCCTGCCTGCTCGGCCTGATGGGGCAGTGGCCGGACCGTATCGACCCGGCCACCATCGAGTCGCGCATCGGCCAGGTGATGCAGGAGCACTGCCTGATGCTCGATGGCAGCCACCCGCTGGCGTTCGAGTACAGCCGCGACATGCTGCTGCTCGACGAGAACCTGCCGTACCACCCCAATGCCATGAGCCTGGAAGCCATGGACGGGCAGGGCAGCCTGTTGCGCCAGACCTACTATTCGGTGGGCGGTGGCTTTATCGTCGAGCAAGCCGAGATCGATGCGCCAGCAGGCGAGGCGAATGCGGTGGTGCTGCCGTACGAGTTCGACAGTGCCGCGCAGTTGCTGGCCTTGTGCAAGGCCCATGGCTTGAGCGTGGCGCAGCTGATGATGGCCAACGAATGTGCCTGGCGCCCAGAGGCCGAGGTACGCGAAGGCCTGCTGCAGATCTGGGGCGCCATGCGTGAATGCGTCGACAACGGCCTGCGCAACGAAGGCATCCTGCCGGGTGGGTTGCACGTCAAGCGCCGTGCGGCGCGGCTGCATCGCAGCCTGCAGGAACTGGGCAAGCCCAACGTGATCGGTTCCACCCTCAGCGCCATGGAATGGGTCAACCTTTTCGCCCTGGCGGTGAATGAAGAGAACGCCGCCGGCGGGCGCATGGTCACGGCGCCTACCAATGGTGCGGCTGGCATCATCCCGGCGGTGCTGCACTACTACATGAAGTTCAACCCGGGCGCGTGCGACGCGGACGTGGTGGACTTCCTGCTGGCGGCAGCGGCGGTTGGCATCCTGTGCAAGAAGAACGCGTCGATTTCCGGGGCCGAGGTTGGTTGCCAGGGCGAGGTGGGCTCGGCCTGTTCGATGGCCGCTGCCGGCCTGGCCCAGGTGCTGGGCGCTACGCCGCCGCAATTGGAAAATGCCGCCGAGATTGCCCTGGAACACAACCTTGGGTTGACCTGCGACCCGGTTGGCGGCCTGGTGCAGGTGCCGTGCATCGAGCGCAACGCAATTGCTGCGGTGAAAGCGATCAACGCCGTGCAGATGGCGTTGCGGGGGGATGGCGAGCACTTCATCTCGCTCGACCGGGTGATCCGCACCATGCGTGATACCGGGGCGGACATGCATGCCAACTACAAGGAGACTTCGCGCGGCGGCCTGGCCGTTGCCTTCGTCGAATGTTGAGTCACCGCAGCGGTCAGCGCGGTCTTGTGGGAGCGGCCTTGTGTCGCGAAAGGGCTGCGAAGCAGCCCCATTCATGCGCCTGAGCTGAGATCCCGGGGCCGCTCTGCGGCCCTTTCGCGACACAAGGCCGCTCCCACAGGTTCCGTGTCCGGTCGGTATCAGCGGGCTTTCTGCTTCGCTTCCAGGAAGCTCGCGCGCATGTCCTTGGCCCAGCCATCCAGCACCGGCTTGACGTCATTCAGGGTCAGCTGCGTGGTCTTGTTCTCCAGATCCTGCCCCGTGCCCTTGCGCACGACCTGGGCCAGCACTTTCTGGCTGGCACCATCGAGGAACGCAGCTTCCACGCCGACATCCACCTCCTGGTCACGGCCGCCCATGGCGGTGTTCACACCGGCTGAAATCAGCGCGATAGGGATGACCTCATAGGGCTTGAGGCCCTCGTTGCTGGTGGACACCGCAGTAATGGCCGGGCGCACCACGATCACGCCCGGGCCGGGGCCCTTGGCCAGCGGTACAACGCTGCCCATTTCACGGCGCAGCGCTTCGTTGAAGTAGCGGGTGATTTCCTGCAGCGTCTGCGCCGAGATGACCGCCGTCGGCTGCGGCCTGGGGTAGAACTGGCTGGGCTCGATGAACACCTGGCTGTACTGGTTGACGTTGACCTTGGGGTCGATCCAGCGCATCACCGGGTCGCCCGACGGGCTCTTGGTTTCCTGCAGCCGGCTGTAATCCTTGAGGAAGCCGGAGTAGTCCTTTGGGTCCACGCGATTGCTGGAGCAGGCGGCCATGGTAAGCAGTGCGGCGCACAACAGGGTGATGCGGGGCAATGATTTCATGATGAAGATGCATCCATGATAGGTCGGCCAGAACAACGCTAGCAGGTGCGGGGCAGTTGGCCAGTGGGTAGGTTCAATCGATTGTGAAATGGTAGAAAGTTGGAGGGGTTGGAAGGGTTTGTCTTGAGTTTTTCTGCGCCTGTGAGACCGAGCGCCGCGCGGGCGGCGCTCGGTCTCACAGGCGCCGCAAAGCTCGTGGCGAACTCAACCCAGCACCTCCCGCAATCGATACCACAACATCCCCAGCGCCAGCAGCGGCGAGCGCAGTGCCTTGCCGCCGGGGAAGGTCAGGTGTGGCACGGCGCTGAACACGTCCAGCCCCTGGCTGTGGCCGAGGGCGATGCTTTCGGCCAGCAGTTTCGCCGTCCAGTGCGTCACGTTCAGCCCATGCCCGGAATAGCCCTGGGCGTAGTAAACGTTGGGGTGCTGGCTGAGGCGCCCGACCTGGGGGAAGCGGTTGGCGGTGATGCCGATCATGCCGCCCCACTGGTAGTCGATACGCACGTTGGCCAGCTGCGGGAACACCTTCAGCACCTTGGGCCGCATGTAGGCGGCGATGTCCTTGGGGTCGCGGCCGGAATAGTGGCAGGCGCCGCCGAACAGCAGGCGCCGGTCTGCCGTCAGGCGGTAGTAGTCCAGGCCGACTTTCTGGTCGCACAGCGCCATGTTCTGGGGGATCAGGCTGCTGGCCAGTGACTCGGGCAATGGCTCGGTAGCCACCACGTAGCTGCCGGCCGGCAGCACCTTGCCGCTCAGGCGTGGTTCCAGTTCATCGAGGTGGGCGTTGCAGCCCAGCACCAGGCTGCTTGCCCGCACCTTGCCACGGGCCGTGTGCAGGGTCACGCGGGGGCCGTGCTCGATGCGCAGCACCGGGCTCTGCTCGAAGATGCGTACGCCCAGGCCGTGGGCGGCGCGGGCTTCGCCCTGGACCAGGTCAAGCGGGTGCAGGTGGCCCGAGCCCATGTCCACCAGGCCGCCGGCGTACTGGTCGCTGGCGACGATTTCATGCAGCTGGTCGGCACTGACCAGGCGGGTTTCAGGGCGATAGCCGAGTGCGGCCAGGTCGTCCTGTTCGTCCTTGAACGCGGCGAACTGCGCAGGGGTGTTGGCCAGTTCGCAGAAGCCCCAGCGCAGGTCGCAGGCAATGCCGTACCGGGCGATGCGGCTGGCCACCAGCGCTACCGAATCGATGCCGGCCTGTTTCAGGTAGTGCACGCCGTCCTGGCCGACATGCCGGGCAAAGCCGCTGACGTCATGGCCGATGCCGCGAATCAGCTGGCCGCCGTTGCGGCCGCTGGCGCCCCAGCCGATACGCCGGGCTTCAAGCAGCACCACCGAGAGCCCGCGTTCGGCCAGTTCCAGGGCGGTATTGACCCCGGTCAGCCCGCCGCCGACCACGCACACATCGGCGGTCAGTTCGCCGTCCAGGCTGGGATAGGGCGCTGCATCGCGTGCCGTGGCGGCATAGTACGAAGCGGTGTGTTGGGTAGTGAAAGACATGGGCGTTCTCGACTCAGCGGTTGGACTTGATCTTGCTCCAGGAGCGGGTCATGACGCGCATGATCTTCGGGCTCGGCGTGCTGGAGATGTACAGCTTGTCCAGCACGTCCTGGGGTGGGTAGATCTCGGGGTTTTTCACCAGTGACGCGTCCATGTAGGCCTGGGCATCGGGGTTGGCGTTGGCATATCCGACCGTGGCGCTGACCTTGGCAATCACCTTGGGGTCGAGCAGGTAGTTGATGAACGCCAGGGCCTGTTCGGGGTTGTTGGCGTCCTTGGGGATGGCCAGCAGGTCGAACCACAGGTTGCTGCCTTCCTTGGGAATGCTGTAGGCGACTTTCACGCCGTTTTTCGCCTCCACGGCGCGGTTGGCGGCCTGGAACACGTCGCCGGAGTAGCCGAAGGCCACGCAGACATCGCCATTGGCCAGGTCGGAAACGTACTTGGAGGAGTGGAAGTAGGTGATATAGGGGCGCAGTTCGAGCAGGCGGGCTTCCGCCTTGGCATAGTCGGCCGGTTTTTCGCTGCGCGGGTCCATGCCCAGGTAGTTGAGCACGGCCGGGAACAGTTCATCGGGAGAGCCCATGAACGCCACGCCGCACTGCTTGAGCTTTTTCAGGTTCTCGGGCTCGAACAGCACCGCCCATGAATCGATATGGTCGACGCCCAGGGCCGCCTTGACCTTGTCGATGTTGTAGCCGATGCCGTTGGTACCCCACAGGTAGGGTACGGCGTACTGGTTGCCCGGGTCGTTCTGCTCAAGCTGCTTGAGCAGCTTGGGGTCCAGGTGCTGCCAGTTGGGCAGCTTGCTGCGGTCCAGCGGCAGGAAGGCACCGGCCTGGGCCTGGCGTGCGAGGAAGTGGTTGGATGGCACCACCACGTCATAGCCGGTGCGCCCGGCCAGCAGCTTGCCTTCCAGGGTTTCGTTGGAGTCGAACACGTCATAGACCACCTTGATCCCGCTGCTGGCCTGGAAGTCGGCCACGGTGGTGTCGCCGATGTAGTCGGTCCAGTTGTACACGCTGACCGAGGGAGTGGCCTGGGTGGTGGTGGCGAACAGCAGGGCGAATGCGGCGGGGATCAGGGTTTGCAGATGACGCATGGGGACACCTCGTTGGTATTGTTCTTCGAGTTCGGTGCAGGGGCTCGTGCCCTGTGGGAGCGGGTTTACCCGCGAATACGTCGTTGAATGCACCACAGCATTCGCGGGTAAACCCGCTCCCACAGGTACCGCGAAAAGGTCAGACGCTCAGCATCAGGAATTCACGCTCCCACGAGCTGATCACGCGCTTGTAGTTCTCGTGCTCGGCACGCTTGACCGCCACGTACCCTTGGACGAACTGCTTGCCCAGGTACTGCTGCACGGTCTCGCAGTCTTCCATGTGCTGCAGGGCGTCCTCGATGGTGATCGGCAGGCGCAGGTTGCGCCGCTCGTAGGCACGGCCCTGCACCGGTGCGCTGGGCTCGATGCGCTCGACCATGCCCAGGTAGCCGCACAGCAGGCTGGCGGCGATGGCCAGGTACGGGTTGGCATCGGCGCCCGGCAGGCGGTTTTCCACGCGCATCGCCTCGGGGCTGGAGGTGGGCACGCGCAGGCCGGCGGTGCGGTTTTCTTCACCCCACTCGACGTTCACCGGTGCCGAGGTGTCCGGCAGGAAGCGGCGGAACGAGTTGACGTTGGGCGCAAACATCGGCAGCAGCTTGGGGATGTACTTCTGCAAACCGCCGATGTGGTACAGGAACAGCTGGCTCATGCTGCCGTCTTCATTGGCGAAGATCGGCTTGCCGGTGGCGATGTCGACCACGCTCTGGTGCAGGTGCATGGCACTGCCGGGCTCGTCGGTGATCGGCTTGGCCATGAAGGTGGCGGCCACGTTGTGCTTGAGCGCGGCTTCACGCATGGTGCGCTTGAACACGGTGATCTGGTCGGCCAGGTCCAGGGCGTCGCCGTGGCGGAAGTTGATCTCCATCTGCGCCGGGCCGTCTTCATGGATCAGCGTGTCCAGGTCCAGGCCCTGGATCTCGCACCAGTCGTAGACGTCTTCGAACAGCGGGTCGAATTCGTTGGCGGCATCGATCGAGAACGACTGGCGGCCGCTTTCGGCACGGCCCGAACGCCCCAGCGGCACCTGCAGTGGCAGGTCCGGGTCTTCGCAGCGCTGGGTCAGGTAGAACTCCATCTCAGGTGCCACGATCGGCTGCCAGCCTTTGTCGGCATACAGCTTGAGCACTTTCTTCAGCACGTTGCGCGGCGACAGCTCGATGGGGTTGCCTTGCTTGTCGAAGGTGTCGTGGATCACGATCGCGGTCGGCTCGATCGCCCACGGGATCTGGTACACGGCGCTCGGGTCTGGGCGGCAGACCATGTCGATGTCGGCGGCATCGAGCAGGTTGTAGTAGATGTCATCGTCAACGTAGTCGCCGGTGACCGTCTGCAGCAGCACGCTCTCGGGCAGGCGCATGCCACGCTCGTGGAGAAACTTGGCGGTGGGCGCGATCTTGCCGCGGGCGATGCCGGTCAGGTCGCTGATCACGCATTCGACTTCGGTGATCCGGTGTTCTTTCAGCCAGGTGGACAGCTGATCGAAGGGGGCGTTCATACAGACCTCTTGGTTGGGTTTTAGTGTGGGAGCAAGCGTGCCAGCGTAAACCGTTCTACGGTTTCGAAGGCGTCCCGCTTCCCAGGTGACGCGCTGGAGACTATCTTGGTCGCAGCCCGCATGGCTGATCTATCCACTTTCTCCGGCAATGAATGCACCAAAAGAGTGCAACTAGGACCGAGCGTGACAACCGCCAATGCCCTGCAAGTCCAGGCTTTCCACACCACCGACGTGACCGAACAAGTACGTGCCACCCCTGGCTGGCAGCAGCAGTACCGGCAGATGTCGCCCGGGCATTTCAGCGGTGAGCTGCGTTGCCTGGGGCTGGACGGGGTGGAGGTATACGAGGAGCGGCTGAACACCCGGGTGGAGCAGTTTTTCCGCGCACCCAGCGGTTCGCTGGCGTTCTGCTTCGACCGCAGCGAGAACAGCCTGTACCTGCTGAACGAGCAGAGCCGCAACATCTGGATCACGCCGGAGAACTACCAGGAAGTGGCGGTCGTGTTCGACCAGGCCTTCCTGGCCCGCCATGGGCTGGACCCGCAGCGCCTGGAAGGGTTGTTCATGGTGCCGCTGGGCAGCGGCCAGAACGCGCTGTTCGGCAGCTGGCTGAGCGCGACGCTGACCCGCCTGGGCCAGGCGGATTGCCCGCTGCAGGGGCAGGCCCTGGCGGAGCAACTACTGGAGGACTGCCTGTTCATCCTCGACAACGCCTGCCAGCGCCTGCAGGGCGTGGCGTTGGGCCGGCGTGACGAGGAACGGGCGATCATGCGCCGGGTGAGCGAGTGGGCGGCCGACTGCCCAGAGGAGACGCTGAACCTGGTGGAGCTGGCGGATGTTGCCGGGGTTTCCCTGCGCCAGTTGCAGCAAGCCTTCAAGGCGTATACCGGGATGCCGCCGGCGCACTGGTTGCGCCTGCGCCGGCTCAACGGTGCGCGGCGCGATCTGCTGCATGGCGGTGAAGTGACCGTGGCCGAGGTGGCGATGCGATGGTCGTTCTGGCATTTGGGAAGGTTTTCAGAGAGTTACCGGCAATTGTTCAAGGAGTTTCCCAGCGAGACCTTGAAGCGGGGCAGGGGCTGAATCTGGTGGTGTAGCTGCTGGCCTCTTCGCGGGCTCGCCCGCTCCCACAGGGACCTCACAATGCCTGGCCTTGAGGTGATCCTGTGGGAGCGGGCAAGCCCGCGAAAAGGCCGGCCCAGGCAATACACAACCCAGCATTTCACAGCGAAAATTGCTATCGTGCCGCCCTGATTCCACCCGAGGTGCCGATGTTCTACCTGCCTTTGCCCAGCGACCAGGCCGACCGCCTCGCCAGCGAGCCCACCACCGACTTCTTCACCACCGCCAGCGTCCTCGACGCCGCCGCCGTGCTGTTCGTGCAGAACCTGCCGCGCCAGCCCGCCACCGCCTCGGCGGATGCGCAGGAACGCCGCTTTGCCGAAATAGTGCGCATTGCCAACGAGGTCGAAAGCGCCGCGCCGGGGCGCTTCCAGGGCCAGGTGGCGCAGCACTTCGATCGCGAAGCCTTCGCCATGGGCCTGGGCATGCTGGGCGAAAACGGTATCGCACTGCTGTCGACCGAGGTGGAGTACCAGGCCGACGAGCTGCTGGACGCCGAGGGCCAGTGGAACTTCCAGTTCGCCGACAGCTACCGCCAGCGGGCAACTCCGCTGCACCCGGTGTACCTGCCGTCACTGGCCAGCGACCTGATGCTCAGCGACCAACAGAACCGCCTGCTGCGCGAATTCCTCAGTGGTATCGATGAGTCGGTGGCGGTACAGGGCTTTGCCGGCACCGGCAAGACCTTCCTGATTCACCAGTTCGCGCGCCTGCTCGAGCCGCAGCGCACGCTGTTGCTGGCCTTGACCGAAGGCCAGCTGCGCGCGCTGCAGGCGCGGGTCAAGGATGCCGCCGCCTACACCGCACTGACCTTCGGCCAGCTGGCCGACGAGCTGCTCAACCGCGACCTCACCAGCAATGGCTGGCGCCTGCGCGACCCGTATCGCACCAAGCTTTCGTGGCGCCCGCAGGATGCGCAGGTGGTACGTTGGCTGGCCATCCCCGACATCGGCCCGCTCGCCGCGCGCGATGTGGTTGCCTTGTGCATCCGCGCGGTGCGCACGTTCTGCCACAGCGCCGACACCCAGCTGCAGTTGCACCACCTGCCCTGGGCCGGGCCGGGGACCACGCCACTGGACCAGGAGGTGTTGCTGGAAAAGGCACGGCTGTACTGGCAGGAGCTGATTCGCCCGTCGGCACGGGAAATCCAGTTGCCGGTGCGCGACTACCACCGGGTCAAACTGCTGTCGCTGACCGGTCATGTGATCGACAGTCGCTACACCCATGTCATCGTCGACGAGGCCCACGAGCTGTCGGCACCGATGCTTGCCCTGCTCGACCGCAGCCCGCAGTCGATCATTGCCCTGGGTGACGAGCTGCAGAACCTAAACGGCCTCAGCGCGCACCATGGCGGCTTTATCCGCCAGCGTTACATCGACCACTCGCTGCGGGCCGGGCCGGCGATGGACAACGTGCTCAACCCGCTGATCCAGGCCCACCCGGCGGCGATCCAGGCAGCCTTCAGCGGCAGCGCCGAGCATTACACGCGGGTCAGCTTCTTCGATGCGGTGACGGTGCCGGAACAGCCCACGGCATTGATCGTCGACGATGAATGGGGCCTGTTTGGCTGGTTCCAGCGCCTGACCCACCAGGGCGTGCCGTTCGTGCTGCTGAAAAGCGCGCGCAAGGACTTCGAGCTGTTCGTCGAAGACTGCATCGAGCTGTACCGCCATGGCACCCGGCCGCGTCACCCGATGCTGTTCCGCTATGCCAGCTGGCAGGCGCTGGAGCAGGACAAGGGTGATGACAAGGCGTTCGTCGCCGTGGCCAACATGCTGCGCAAGGGCTACACGCCAGAGCACTTTGCCAGGGCCAAGAGCCGTTACCGCTGGGACAAGGCGCCCAAGCTGTTCCTGGGGCGGGTGCGGGATGTGAAGAACATGGAGTTCGCCCGGGTGATGGTGTCGCCGGAGCTGATGGTGGTGCCGCAGGTGGCGGGGAACCGCAATGAACGGGCGCGGATGCTGGCGGGGTTGTATACCGCCTGTTCGCGGGCGCGGCATGAACTGATCGTGCCGGGGGGGATGCTGGACTGGGTCAAGGACCAGGTTCGGGATTGAGGCCCTGGGGCCGCATTGCGGCCCTTCGCGGGCACGCCCGCTCCCACAGGTAATGCGCCGCCCCGTGGGAGCGGGCGTGCCCGCGAAGGGCTGCAACGCAGCCCCAATTGCCAATCAGTTACGGTCCAGCCACACAGTCTGGGCATTGGTGAACTCACGCACACCAAAGTGCGACAGCTCACGCCCGAAGCCGCTCTTCTTCACCCCGCCAAACGCCACGCGGGGGTCGGAAGCGCAATAGCCGTTGATGAACACGCCGCCGGTATCCAGCGCCGCGGTCATGCGCTCGGCCAGCGCGTAGTCGGCGGTGTAAATGGTCGAGGCCAGGCCGAATTCGCTGTCGTTGGCCAGCTCCACCGCATGCTCCGCATCACGTGCGCTGATGATCGCCGCTACCGGCCCGAACAGCTCCTGCTTGAACGCAGTCATCTGCGGGGTGACGTTGGCGAACACGGTCGGCGCGTAGAAGTTGGCAACGCCATCGACCTTGTGGCCGCCCAGCAGCAGCGTGGCGCCTTCGGCGAGGGTCGCCTGGACCTGGCCATCCAACTCGTCGCGCAGGTCGTAACGGGCCATCGAGCCGATGTAGGTACCTTCTTCCAGCGGGTTGCCGACCTTCAGCTCGCGAGTGGCCTCGACGAACTTGCGGGTGAATTCGTCAACGATGCTTTCCTCGACGATCAGGCGCTTGGCCGCAGCGCAGACCTGGCCGGTGTTCTGGTAACGGCCGATCACGGCTGCTTTCACGGCGGCATCCAGGTCGGCGTCGGCCAGCACGATGAACGGGTCGGAACCGCCCAGCTCCAGCACGCACTTCTTCAGCGCCGCGCCGGCTTGCGCACCAATCGCCATGCCGGCACGCACGCTGCCGGTCAGGGTCACGGCGGCGATGCGCGGGTCGTTGATGGCGCGGGTGACGCCGTCCGGGGTCACGTTCAGCACTTCGAACACGCCTTCCGGCAGGCCGGCATCCTTGAACAGCTCGCCCAGCAGGTAGGCGCTGCCCATCACGTTCGGCGCGTGCTTGAGTACGTAGGTGTTGCCGGCCAGGATCGCCGGCACGGCGCCGCGCAGTACCTGCCAGACCGGGAAGTTCCATGGCATCACGGCCAGGATCGGGCCCAGCGGGCGGTATTCGATGCGGGCTTTCTCGACCTGGGTCGGCTCGGCGGCGAGCATGGCCGGGCCATGTTCGGCGTACCAGCGGCACAGGCCGACGCACTTGCTGACTTCACCACGGGCCTGGACGACAGGCTTGCCGATTTCGCGGCTGATCATTTGCGCGAAGGCTTCGGCCTTGGTTTCGAGGGTGCTGGCCAGGGCAAGCAGGTACTCGCTGCGCTGACCCAGCGACACCTGGCGCCACTGGCGGTAGCCAACCTTGGCGCGTTGCAGCGCCGCTTCCAGTGCGGCGTCGGTGTCGAACGGGTAGGCGCCGATCTGCTCGCCGCTGTACGGGTCGAGGGAGATGGCGTGGGTCAGGCTGCTGATCGCGCTCATGGCGGGACACTCTCGTTGTTGTTGAACCGTGACGCCAGACTAGTGGGCTATGGCTTTAATGAAAACTGAATAATAATGAGCGAAACATTCACGTTTGGAGAAAGGCTGTGGACCTGGTGCAACTGGAGATCTTCAAGGCCGTGGCAGAGCAGGGCAGCATCAGTGCCGCCGCGCAGCATATCCATCGGGTGCCGTCGAACCTGACCACGCGTATCAAGCAACTGGAGGAGGACCTGGGCGTGGAGCTGTTCATCCGCGAGAAGAGCCGCCTGCGCCTGTCCCCCGCGGGCTGGAACTTCCTCGAATACACACGGCGCATCCTCGACCTGGTGCACGAGGCGCGGCTGACCGTGGCCGGTGAAGACCCGCAAGGCACCTTCGCCCTGGGGTCGCTGGAAAGCACGGCCGCGGTGCGCATCCCGGCCTTGCTGGCGGCCTACAACCAGCGCTACCCCAAGGTCGACCTGGACCTGTCCACCGGGCCTTCCGGGACCATGCTCGAAGGCGTGTTGTCTGGCCGCCTGGTGGCGGCGTTCGTCGACGGGCCGGTGCTGCACCCGACGCTGGAAGGCATGCCGGTGTTCGAGGAAGAAATGATGGTCATCGCGCCGCTCAACCACGCCCCGGTAACCCGCGCCCAGGACGTCAACGGCGAAAGCATCTACGCCTTCCGCGCCAACTGTTCGTACCGCCACCACTTCGAGAACTGGTTCGTGCAGGACCAGGCGGTGCCGGGCAAGATCCACGAAATGGAGTCGTACCACGGCATGCTGGCCTGCGTCAGCGCCGGCGCCGGCCTGGCCATGATGCCGCGCAGCATGCTCGACAACATGCCCGGTTGCAGCACCGTCAGTGCCTGGCCGATGTCGGAGGATTTCCGTTACCTGAAGACCTGGCTGGTGTGGCGCCGGGGCACGGTATCGCGCAGTTTGAGCATGTTCGTGAAACTGCTTGAGGAAGGGCGCGCAACCTGATGTTCCAGCACAATATTCACACCATTGATGCGAATTTCATCCAGACGACCATGCATCAGCACGAACGCCGTTACGCCCGAAGGATCAGATAATAGGTAAGCCATCCTCGAAAGGAGGGTCGTACCATGCGTAACCATCACTATGCCCTCGGCGCGGCGCTGCTGATCACCCTGGCGCTGCCATGGACCCTGGCGGCCGCCGCCGACCTCAATGCCCCCATCGACATGCAGGCCGTGCAACTGCAACAGCAGGAGCAGAACGGCGTCCGCTACCTGCAAGGCGGCATCGGCCAGGACGAAGCCAACGCCCTGCGCAAGACCCCGGGCTATGACCTGCACGTGGAACTCTCCACCGGCCCGGAAGGCAAGTTCCAGAGCGGTGCCACCGTCGACATCCAGAATGCACAGGGCCAGCCCGTGCTCAGCCTTACGGATGCCGGGCCGCTGCTGTATGTGCAGTTGCCTCCCGGCAAATACAAAGTGACTGGCAACGCCCAAGGTGAGACGGTGCAGCAATTGGTGACCGTGAATGGCAAGACCCCCGCGACCGTGAACCTGAACTGGCGTTGATGGAAAAACGGGCAGGAGTACGGATGTGCTCCTGCCTGAAAGGAGCGCATCGCCATGAGCCTGGACCTTCAGCTGGAGATGTTGGACGAGCGGGGCTATGTGTTGCTCCCCGGTGTGCTCGAACCCTTGCGTATCGCCTTGTTACGCTGCGCTATCGATGACCTGCAGCCCATCCACTGGGATTACCAAGGGCTGCTGGAACACTACAAGTGCGTGTTCAACCGCAACCCGTTGTGGTTGCCCTTTCTCGACCTGCCGCCGCTGATTGCCCTGGCCGAAGCGGCACTGGGCGCCGACTGCCATGTGATCGGCCAGACCGCCTGGCGCAGCCACCCGGGCTACCCCGGCGTGGCCCTGCACCTGGACCATCTGCCCATGCAGTTGCCCGACTGGCTCAGCGAACGCGGCGACTTCACCCAGCCCCCGCAGATCCTGACTGTGCAGCTGTACCTGAGCGATATCGACCATCACATCGGGCCGACCTGGATTGTGCCCGGCAGCCACCGCGCGGCGCGGCCACCACAGGCTGGCGAGCAACACTGGCAGGGCCGTGAGGCCCAGCCGGTGCTGTGCAAGGCAGGGGACGCGCTGGTGTTTCGCAGCGATGTCTGGCACAGCGGCGGGGCCAACTGCACCCAGTCACGCGAGCGCGACATGCTGCAAGTGCACTATGGCCGGCGCATGGTCGCGCAGAAGTTTTCGCCGTACCTGAACTGGCGTTTCAACCCGCAGGTGCTGGAGGAGGCAACACCCAGGCAAAGGCGCCTGCTGGGCGAACACGAAGAGGCGGAATACGACTGACCGCTGCTGTTCGGCATGGCAGATGTTGGCGCAGGGTATTAGCCAATGGTGGCAATTCACTTTCAACTTTGTGTTTATCTGGTCGATAATCAGAAAAGTATTACTTCGTGTGACCGGTCTGGATGCATCCGGTCGCCACATAAGATCGAGGGGCCCAAGCCCCCGCTTGCCGTATAGACCATCAGGAGAAGTCATTGATGAAAACCCGTCTAGCAGCTTCGTTGGCTGCTGCAGTGCTGGCCTTTGCCGGAACGAATCTGGCTCAGGCAGCACAGGTGACCGGCGCCGTCGGCGCCACTGGCCAAGGCGACATGACCTACCGTATCGGCCTGTCGTTCGACTGGGACAAGAAATGGCTGGAAAGCAGCACCGGTCATCTGACCGGATACTGGGATGCGGCCTACACCTATTGGGAAGGCGGTGAGGCCAGTGGCGCGCACTCGCTGTCGTTCAGCCCGGTGTTCACCTACGAGTTCAGCGGTTTCACCTATACCCCGTACATCGAGGCCGGCATTGGCCTGGCGGCGTTTTCCAAGACCGACGTGGGCGACCAGCGTCTGGGCTCGTCGGTCAACTTCGAAGACCGCATGGGCTTCGGTCTGAAACTGCCGGGGGAGCAGAAGGTGGGGATCCGCGCGATGCACTACTCCAACGCGGGGCTCAAGCAGCCTAACGACGGCATCGAGTCGTACTCGCTGTTCTACAGCAAAGGGTTCTGAGACCGGGGGCCGCTTTGCGGCCCATCGCCGGAAAGCCTGCTCCCACAGGGACCGCGCAGTTCTTTGGGTCTGCGCTGGCCCCTAAAGGGACTGCGTATGGCTGGGATGATGCGGTCGAGGTGGGAGCTGGCTTGCCGGCGATGGGCTGCAAAGCAGCCCCATTAACTGTCAGAAGGTATACGAAACCCCAGCTTGCACTGTCCGCGGCGCGCCTGGGTAGGCGTAGAAGTTGAATGCTCCCTCGTCGTATTCCTTGTTGAACAGGTTCTTCAGGTCCAGGTTGAGGCGAATGTTGTCGTTGACCTTGTAAAAGGCCAGCAGGTCGACAACGGTGTACTGGTCCATGTTGTAAGTCACTGCCTCGGTTTGGCCATTGCGGTCATCGACGTACTTCACCCCAACCCCCAGACCAAGGCCTTTAGCCAATCCGTCCTGGAATTCGTAGGTGTTGAGCAGGCTGAAGCTGTTCCTTGGAATGTTCGCCAGCCGGGTGCCAGAGGGCAGGCGGTTGTCCTTGGTCACTTCAGCGTCAACGTAGGCATAACCACCGATCACACGCCACTCCGGTGTCAGGTTTCCGGCAACGTTGATATCCAGGCCACGGCTACGTACTTCGCCAGCGGCAAGGTTGTAGTTGGGGTCCGCCGGGTCGCGTGTCAGCACATTTTCCTTGACGATGTGGTAGATCGCCGCGTCAACGCTCAGTTGACGGTCCGGCGCTTCCCATTTCACACCCAGCTCATACGACTTGCCTTTCTCCGGATCGAAGCCCGAACCTTGCAGGCTGGCGCCGCTGTTGGGCTTGAACGAACGGGCGGTATTGGCATAGACGGCAACCGTATCGGTCAGGTCGTAGATCAGGCCAACGCGCGGGGTGACGCCATTCTCGCCTTTGCTGAAGTCTCGGTTTGCGGGCCGCTTGTCGTCGTAGTCATGCTCGAAACGCTCGAAGCGAACACCTGCAAGTGCCTTCAAGCGCTCAGTCAGAGCCACCTGGTCCTGGATGAAATACGCCCAGGTCTCGAGCTTCTCGCTGTCCCAGGTGGTTGGTACCGCTGCCAGCTCCGGCCTCGGCTGGCCTAGTACCGGGTTGTAGATATCGATCGTGTAGGGCGCGGTGGAACGTCGAATGATCGAACTGTAGTGATAGTTCTCGTACTCGACGCCGGTCAGCAGGGTGTGGCTGAACGCGCCTGTATCGAAATGCCCGGTGAGGTTCAGCTGCCAGTCGCGGTCGGTCCACTCCAGCTTGCGGTAATTGAAGTTGCGCTGCAGGGTGCGGCCATCTGCAGGGGCACTGGTGGCCTCTACAGCATTGCCTTTGAGTGAACCGTCAAGGTATTGGAAGCCTCCACCCAGCGTCCAGTTGTCGTTGAGCAGGTGCTCGAAACGCAACTGGGCCATGTTGTTGTCATTGTGCAGCAGGTTGTCGCTGCCTTTCTCCCAGATGTAGGTATCGCGCGAGGCGCTGCCAGTCTGGGTGGCGTAGCGGGTCAGGCCACGGTCCAGCGGGTGGTTGTTGCGCATGAAATCGCCCTCGAAGACGATCTTCGTGCTGTCGTTGACCTGCCAGCTGAGCACCGGCGCCACGTCATAGCGCTCGCTTTCCACGTCGTCACGGAAGCTTTCGCCGCCTTCGCCCAGCAGGTTCAGGCGGTAGGCCAGCGAGCCGTCCTGGTTCAGCGGCCCGGTGGCGTCCAGGGTCGCGCGGTGCATGCCCTGGTCATCGAACTGGCTGCCCAGGGTAACTTTCGACTCTGGCAGCGGCTGCTTGCTGACCACGTTGAAGGTGCCGCCGGGGTCGCCACGGCCGTACAGGCTGCTGGCCGGGCCACGGATCACTTCCAGGCGCTCGACGGTGTTGGCGTCGGGGGCGTTGGGGTAGCCGCGGTTGATCGGGAAACCGTTGCGGTAGAACTCCCCGGTGGTGAAGCCACGCACGGTGAAGGTGGTCAGGCCCTGGCCGCCGAAGTTGTTGGCGCGGCCGACACCGCCGGCGTAGTCCAGGCCATCCTGCAGGCGCGTGGCGCCGGTGTCCTCCAATACATCTTTGGGCACCACGCTGACCGATTGCGGGGTTTCGTGCAGGGCGGTGTCGGTGCGGGTGGCGCTGGCCGAGCGGGTAGCCTTGTAGCCCTCGACCGGGCCATCGGCACGTTCGCTGTCGGCGCTGCTGGTGATGTTCAGGGCCTGGAGTTCGATCTGGGCGGGTTCGCCGAGCGGTTCAGGCTCGGCAAAGGCCAGCGGGGAGACAGCATGAAGCACACAAAGCGAAACGAACGTGCGACGCATCGACGGTACGATCCTGGAGTAGGGCGCTGAGGGTAGGGTGGGCAAGCGCCGAGAAACTACTACGAATCATTATCAAATGCATTCTTTTTATGTAGCACTGGTGTACCAGATACCAAGTGGAATTTGTGCTGGATTCTTCGCGGGCACGCCCGCTCCCACAGGTTCGTCACAGGCTCAGGCTTTGTGCATGACCTGTGGGAGCGGGCGCGCCCGCGAATTGGCCAGTTCAGGTGCAGCAGCTCTCAGCGAACCGCCTTGATCGCCAGCACATTGCACAACGGATGTTCCAGCACATGCGCCGTGGTCCCGCCCAGGAACGTCTGCATGGCGTCATGCCGGTGGCTGCCCATCACGATCACATCCGCCCGGCTGTGCCCGACGAACTGGGCAATCACCTTGATCGCGGCCCCTTCCAGGAAGTGCCTGCGCTCCAGCGGGATCTGGTGGTGGTCGCCCAGCCGGTTGAACGCCGCCCGCTGCGCGGTGCGCACGCTGACATCGAAGCCGGGCATGGTCACCGTGCCGGCGCCGAAGTCGGCAATGTGGGTCTTGGCCGCGTCGCACACATGCAGCAGGTGCAGTTCGGCATTGCACTGCAGGGCCAGGGCATGGGCGCAATGGATCACCTGCTCATCCAGGTGCTCGCCGGCGCCATGGCTGTTCAGGTCCACCGCGGCGGCAATCTGCCGGGGCAGGGGCAGGCGGATATCGCTGACCAGGTGCACGGCGACCGGGCTGTCCTTGAGCAACTGCCAGTCCAGTGGCGTTACCAGCAGGCGCTTGAGCACCGGTTCGTGCTGCACGTCCTTGATCAGCAGGTCGCAACCCAGCCGTTCCACCCGCTCCAGCACGCTGCCCAGCGGATCGCGGGTCAGCAGTAGTTCGGTAGACACATCCAGGCCGGCGTTGGCCAGTTGTTCGGCTTCGTCCGCCAGCCATTGGCGGTTGTCGCTGAGCAGCCGCTCACGCTCGCGGCTATCGCTCATCAAACCGAAGGTGTCGACATCGTCGACGAACACGTTGATATCCAGCAAGGCACCGCTGGATTCCGCCAATGCCGCAGCGCGTTGCAGCGCTGGCGTGTGGCGCATCTGCGGGCCGAGCATGACGAACAGACGCTTGAACTGGCTCATCTCACACCTCCACGTGTGGCAGCCCCCCGGTGTCTGGTCTTGTTCAGTCTAGACCGCGCAGGGCCGCATGAGCAGCCGACGGAGGCTGGCGCGGCACGGTGTGTCGGGTATGATGCGGGCCCCATCATTTTCACGAGGCCCGCCCCATGTCCCTGAGCGCTGAACAGATCGGCGAATTCCGCGCCTTCGCCGAGCAGCTGGCCGATGCTGCTGCCGTGGCGATCAAGCCATACTTTCGCGCCAGCCTGGACGTCGAGGACAAGGGTGGGCGCCTGTACGACCCGGTGACCGTGGCCGACAAGGCTGCCGAGGACGCCATGCGCGAGCTGATCCAGGCCCGCTATCCCGACCACGGCATTCTCGGTGAAGAAGCCGGCGTGGCAGTCGGCAGCAGCCCGCTGACCTGGGTGCTCGACCCGATCGACGGCACCCGTGCCTTCATCACCGGCCTGCCGCTGTGGGGCACGCTGATTGCCCTGAACGACGGCACGCGCCCGGTGGTAGGGGTGATGAACCAGCCGTTCACCGGCGAACGCTTTGTCGGCACACCGGAAGGCGCCTGGCGCAGCGGTACGCCGTTGCAGACCCGCGCCTGTGCCGACCTGGCCTCGGCCACGCTGATGTGCACGACCCCGGACATGTTCGATACCGCCGCGCGCAAGGCTGCGTTCGAGGCCGTTGCCGGCAAGGCGCGCCTGATGCGCTACGGTGGCGATTGCTATGCCTACTGCATGCTGGCTTCCGGGTTTGTCGACGTGATCGTCGAGGCGAGCCTGCAGCCGTATGACGTGCAGGCGCTGATGCCGATCATCGAAGGGGCGGGCGGGGTGATCACGGCGTGGGATGGCAGCAGCGCGCAGTATGGCGGGTGCGTGGTGGCCTGTGGTGACCCGGCGCTGCATGCACAGGTGGTGGAGATGTTGCGTCACGCCATGTGATTCATGTGTTGCTTTTGCCGGCCTCTTCGCGGGCTTGCCCGCTCCCACAGGTTCACCACAGGTGCTCCGCGAAGAGGCCGGCACAGGTATGCAAAACCCCCGATCACCGCACTTTTTCCAATTTCCGGGCTCTATGCTTGGCCAGGCCACACTGATCCCCGGTGCGGCCGCCGAATATCGACCCGGTGCCGATGGTTGCAAGCAAGCCAAAATTCTTCCTTCGCCTGCTATTGGCAGGCACCCTCACGTGCCTGTGCGCCTGCACCCAGCAGCAGGGTCGCGACATGGTCAACCAGCTCGGCAACGGCAAGCCCAGCGAACTGTTCCAGACCAGCGTCGACCGCCTGGCCACGCTGTCCATGCGCGACAACCTGCAGAGCTTGTACCTGCTGATGAACAAGCTTTACCTGCGCAACCCCAACCAGTGGAAGCTGTCCGGCTACGTGGACGCGGCCACTGCCGAGCGGCAGATCCGTATCGCAATCGAACAACGCCAGCCCTTGCCGCAACTGGGCAACCGTCGCGACCTGGCAGCCTTGAGCTATGCCCTGAGCCCCGAGTTTCGCGGTGACCGGGTCGGCGCCTTCATCTACGCCATCGGCAGCATGCTGATCACCGCGCACGGCGGGCGTACCGAGTTCTACATGACCGATACCATCGACCCGCTGTTCGTCAACAACGCGGCGCGCAATATCGAGAAGGCCACCTGGATGCTGAGCCAGCGGCAGGATGCCAATGGCGTGCTGCTGTTGTTCTCCAACGAAATCTCGGAAGAGGGCAGCAACCTAAGTTTTGCCGTGGAGTTCGGCAAGATCGTGGCACGGCTGGACTTGCTGGCGGAGTTGCTGGATGAGCGATACAGGCGGATTGGTTTGAATTATGCGCAGAGCCTGCTGTTGATGAACTTCCTGCCGGTGCAGTGAAGTGGGCGGTTCTGGGTTGCCTGTACCGGCCTCTTCGCGGGCATGCCCGCTCCCACAGGTTTTGCATAGGTCTTGAGGCCGCGGTGATCCCTGTGGGAGCGGGCGTGCCCGCGAAGAGGACAGCACAGGAAAATACCGTTCGATAAACGAACACAGACCCTGGCTGTCCTGTCCGCCATTCGCCCATCCATTCCAAAGGTCGCATTGCCCAACCCCCCGCCTTTTTGCTTAAGTGTGCCCATCCACCGGTTGTCGCCTGCCCCCGCGACCCGCAGCCGGCTCGATAGAATGACCGTGACGACCGCAACCACAGCCCCACCGGGCCGTAGGAAGCGGCGACCAGAACAATAACGATCCGAGTGCCTTGCCTATGGAAAGCCGCCTGCTGAGCGAGCGTAGTAGCGTGTTTCATCACGCCGACCCTTATGCTGTGTCCGATTATGTGAACCAGCACGTAGGCCAGCATTGCATCGGTCTGTCCCGCACCACTCACCCGCAAGCCAGCCTCAGCCACCGCAAGTTCGCTGAACTCGACCTGTGCCGCATCAGCTACGGCGGCAGCGTGCGCGTTACCTCGCCGGCACTGGAAACCATCTACCACCTGCAGGTGCTGCTCAACGGCAACTGCCTGTGGCGTGGGCACAAGCGCGAGCATCACCTGGTGCCGGGCGAGCTGTTGCTGATCAACCCCGACGACCCGGTTGACCTGACCTACTCGGAAGACTGCGAAAAATTCATCCTCAAGGTGCCGACCCGGCTACTGGACTCGATCTGCGACGAACAGCGCTGGCACCGCCCCGATGGCGGGGTGCGGTTCTTGCGCAACCATTACCGGCTGGACGAACTGGACGGGTTCGTCAACCTGCTGGCCATGGTCTGCCAGGAGGCAGAGGTGAGCGATTCGCTGCCTAGGGTGCAGGGCCACTACAGCCAGATCGTCGCCAGCAAGCTGCTGACCTTGATGAGCACCAATATCCGCCGCGAAAGCCTGAGCGCGCCGCAAGCGGGGCTTGAGCGCATTCTTGACTACATCGAGCGCAACCTGAAGCTTGAACTGACAGCTGAAGCACTGGCGGAGCAGGCGTGCATGAGCCTGCGCTCGTTGTATGCATTGTTCGACCGGCATCTGCAGACCACGCCCAAGCAGTATGTGCGCCAGCGCAAGCTGGAGCAGGTACATGCCTGCCTGGGTGATGCCAGTTGCTCGGTACGCAGCGTGACCGAACTGGCCATGGATTATGGCTTCATGCACCTGGGGCGGTTTTCCGAGGTGTATCGGCAGCAGTTTGGCGAGTTGCCCTCGGAAACCTTGCGTAATCGGCGCTGAGCCGCACCGGCCTCTTCGCGGGTGAACCCGCTCCCACAGGGCCCCCGCAGAAACACCAGCCTGCACAAAACGGATAGCACCGCGCACAAACCGGATATTCCCGCCCAATACCAATCCCTAACCTGACCAGGTCTAAACAATAACAAGGGAGACCCTGGCCATGTCCCTGGGATTCGACTACCTCAATGCCTTGCTCGAGGACGACCGTGAAAAGGGCATCTACCGCTGCAAGCGCGAGATGTTCACCGACCCACGCCTGTTCGACCTGGAGATGAAACACATCTTCGAGGGCAACTGGATCTACCTGGCCCATGAAAGCCAGATCCCCGAGAAAAACGACTTCCTCACCCTGACCATGGGGCGCCAGCCGATCTTCATCGCGCGCAACAAGGACGGTGAGCTCAATGCCTTCCTCAACGCCTGCAGCCACCGCGGCGCCATGCTCTGCCGGCACAAGCGCGGCAACCGCTCCAGCTACACCTGCCCGTTCCACGGCTGGACCTTCAACAACAGCGGCAAGCTGCTCAAGGTCAAAGACCCGAGCAACGCCGGCTACCCCGACAGCTTCAACTGCGACGGCTCCCATGACCTGACCAAGGTGGCGCGCTTCGAGTCGTACCGTGGCTTCCTGTTCGGCAGCCTGAATGCCGACGTCAAGCCGCTGGTCGAGCACCTGGGCGAGTCGGCCAAGATCATCGACATGATCGTCGACCAGTCGCCGGAAGGCCTGGAAGTGCTGCGCGGTGCCAGCTCGTACATCTACGAAGGCAACTGGAAGCTCACTGCCGAGAACGGCGCCGACGGCTACCACGTCAGTTCCGTGCACTGGAACTACGCCGCCACCCAGAACCAGCGCAAGCAGCGCGAGGCGGGTGAAGAGATCAAGACCATGAGCGCCGGCGCCTGGGCCAAGCAGGGCGGTGGCTTCTACTCCTTCGACCACGGCCACCTGCTGCTGTGGACCCGCTGGGCCAACCCCGAGGACCGCCCGGCCTACGAGCGCCGTGACCAGCTGGCCGCCGACTTCGGCCAGGCCCGTGCCGACTGGATGATCGAGAACTCGCGTAACCTGTGCCTGTACCCGAACGTGTACCTGATGGACCAGTTCAGCTCGCAGATCCGCATCGCCCGGCCGATTTCGGTGAACAAGACCGAAATCACCATCTACTGCATCGCACCGAAAGGCGAGAGCGCCGATGCCCGCGCCAAGCGCATTCGCCAGTACGAAGACTTCTTCAACGTCAGCGGCATGGCCACCCCGGATGACCTGGAAGAGTTCCGCTCGTGCCAGACCGGCTACGGCGGCGGCACCGGCTGGAACGACATGTCCCGCGGCGCTGCGCACTGGGTGGAAGGCGCCGACGAGGCGGCCAGGGAGATCGAACTCAAGCCGCTGCTGTCGGGCGTACGCACCGAGGACGAAGGCCTGTTCGTGCTGCAGCACAAGTACTGGCAGGACACCATGATCCAGGCCCTGAAGGACGAACAGAAACTGATCCCCGTGGAGGCCGTGCAATGAGCCTTTATGAAACCGTGCGCGACTTCCTCTACCGCGAAGCGCGCTACCTGGACGATGCCCAGTGGGACCAGTGGCTGGAGCTGTACGCCAGCGATGCCAGCTTCTGGATGCCGAGCTGGGACGATGACGACACCCTTACCGAAGACCCACAAAGCGAAATCTCGCTGATCTGGTACGGCAACCGTGGCGGCCTGGAAGACCGGGTGTTCCGCATCAAGACCGAGCGCTCCAGTGCGACCGTGCCCGACACCCGCACCTCGCACAACATCAGCAACATCGAGATCGTCGAGCAGGGCGAGGGTAGCTGCCAGGTGCGCTTCAACTGGCACACCCTGAGCTTCCGCTACAAGACCACCGACAGTTACTTCGGCACCAGCTTCTACACCCTCGACCTGCGCGGCGAGCAGCCGCTGATCAAGGCCAAGAAAGTGGTGCTGAAGAACGACTACGTGCGCCAGGTCATCGACATCTACCACATCTGATCCAGGGTTTTGCGAGCGCTGCCCGGTGCGTCCTGCGACGTGCCGTGGCCCGGCTCGCCCGCGAGGTGCAACATGAGCTACCAGATCGCACTGAATTTCGAAGACGGGGTGACCCGCTTCATCGAGGCCACCGGCCATGAAACCGTGGCCGATGCCGCCTACCGCCAGGGCATCAACATCCCGCTGGACTGCCGCGACGGCGCCTGCGGTACCTGCAAGTGCAAGGCCGAGTCCGGGCGCTACGACCTGGGCGACAACTTCATCGAAGACGCCCTGAGCGAAGACGAAGTCGCCGAAGGCTACGTACTGACCTGCCAGATGCGCGCCGAAAGCGACTGCGTCATCCGCATCCCGGCGTCGTCGCAGCTGTGCAAGACCGAGCAGGCCAGCTTCGAGGCTGCCATCAGCGATGTCCGCCAGCTGTCGGCCAGCACCATTGCCCTGTCGATCAAGGGCGAGGCCCTCAGCCGCCTGGCCTTCCTGCCGGGGCAGTATGTCAACCTCAAGGTGCCGGGCAGCGAGCAGAGCCGCGCCTATTCGTTCAGCTCGCTGCAGAAGGACGGCGAGGTCAGCTTCCTGATCCGCAACGTGCCGGGCGGGCTGATGAGCAGCTTCCTGACCAACCTGGCCAAGGCCGGCGACAGCATGACCCTGGCCGGGCCGCTGGGCAGCTTCTACCTGCGGCCGATCCAGCGGCCGCTGCTGCTGCTGGCCGGTGGCACCGGCCTGGCGCCGTTTACCGCGATGCTGGAGAAGATCGCCGAGCAAGGCAGCGAGCACCCGCTGCACCTGATCTACGGCGTGACCAACGACTTCGACCTGGTCGAGCTCGACCGCCTGCAGGCGCTGGCAGCGCGCATCCCCAACTTCACCTTCAGCGCCTGCGTCGCCAACCCGGACAGCCAGTACCCGCAGAAGGGCTACGTGACCCAGCACATCGAGCCGCGCCACCTCAACGATGGCGATGTGGATGTGTACCTGTGCGGCCCGCCACCGATGGTCGAGGCGGTCAGCCAGTACGTGCGCGAGCAGGGCATTACCCCGGCGAACTTCTACTACGAGAAGTTCGCGGCGGCGGCCTGATTCCTTTTATTCCAAGTAATACGCCGACCCTGTGGGAGCGGGCGTGCCCGCGAAGAGGCCAGCAGGTTCAACAACTTTGTCTGGTCGGACGCATTCGCGGGCATGCCCGCTCCCACAGGAACTGTGGCGAACCGGAGAGATGGATATGAACAACCGATTCCAAGGCAAGGTCGCCCTGGTCACCGGTGCCGCCCAGGGCATCGGCCGTGGCGTGTGCTGGCGGCTCAAGGCCGAAGGTGCGCAAGTGGTCGCGGTAGACCGCTCCGAACTGGTTCACGAACTGGCCGGCGAGGGCATGCTCACCCTCACTGCCGACCTGGAACAACACGCCGACTGCGCCCGGGTCATGGCCAGCGCGGTTGAAGCGTTCGGCCGCCTCGACATCCTGGTCAACAACGTCGGCGGCACGATCTGGGCCAAGCCCTTCGAACACTACGAAGTGGACCAGATCGAAGCCGAAGTACGCCGTTCGTTGTTCCCCACCCTGTGGTGCTGCCATGCCGCACTGCCGTACATGCTCGAACGCGGCAGCGGCGCCATCGTCAACGTCTCGTCCATCGCCACCCGTGGCGTCAACCGCGTGCCCTATGGCGCGGCCAAGGGCGGCGTCAATGCGCTGACTGCGTGCCTGGCCTTCGAAACCGCCGGCCGGGGCATCCGGGTCAACGCCACCGCTCCCGGCGGCACCGAAGCGCCGCCCCGGCGCGTGCCGCGCAACAGTGCCGAGCAGACCGAACAGGAAAAGCACTGGTACCAGCAGATCGTCGACCAGACCCTCGACAGCAGCCTGATGCACCGCTACGGCAGCATCGACGAGCAGGTGGGCGCAATCCTGTTCCTCGCTTCCGACGAAGCCTCGTACATCACCGGCGTGACCTTGCCGGTAGGGGGCGGCGACCTCGGCTGAGCGACACCCACAAGGCAAAGAGCTTTCTTTCACAACAAAAACAAGAGCGACAGATGCCATGCGAACCCTTGACGTACACCCGATCATCGATAACGCGCGCTTTACCCCGTTCCACTGGATGGTCATGGCCTGGTGCGGCCTGCTGCTGATCTTCGACGGCTATGACCTGTTCATCTACGGCGTGGTACTGCCGGTCATCATGAAAGAGTGGGGCCTGACCCCGTTGCAGGCCGGTGCACTGGGCAGCTATGCGCTGTTCGGCATGATGTTCGGCGCCCTGGCGTTCGGTAGCCTGGCCGATCGCATCGGGCGCAAGAAGGGCATCGCCATCTGCTTCGCCTTGTTCTCCGGGGCGACCATCCTCAACGGCTTTGCCAGCAGCCCGAGCGAGTTCGGCATCTACCGCTTCATTGCCGGCCTGGGCTGTGGCGGCCTGATGCCCAACGCCGTGGCACTGATGAACGAGTACGCGCCCAAGCGCCTGCGCAGTACGCTGGTGGCGATCATGTTCAGTGGCTACTCGCTGGGCGGCATGCTCTCGGCGGGTGTCGGTATCTTCATGCTGCCGCGTTTCGGTTGGGAATCGATGTTCTTCGCCGCAGCGGTGCCACTGCTGCTGTTGCCGGTGATCCTCTACCACCTCCCGGAATCGATCGGTTTCCTGGTGCGCCAGGGCCGTACCGACGAGGCTCGCAAGCTGCTCAAGCGGCTGGACCCGGATTGCGACGTGCAGGCGGATGATGTGCTGCAGGCGGCCGACCGCAAAGGCGGCAAGGCGTCGGTGCTGGAACTGTTCCGCAATGGCCTGGCCATTCGCACCCTGGCGCTGTGGCTGGCGTTCTTCTGCTGCCTGCTGATGGTCTACGCGCTCAGTTCCTGGCTGCCGAAGCTGATGGCCAACGCCGGCTACAGCCTGGGCTCGAGCCTGTCGTTCCTGCTGGCACTGAACTTCGGCGGCATGGCCGGGGCGATCCTCGGCGGCTGGCTGGGCGACCGCTACAACCTGGTCAAGGTCAAGGTGGCGTTCTTCATTGCCGCCGCGCTGTCGATCAGCCTGCTGGGCGTCAACAGCCCGATGCCGGTGCTGTACCTGCTGATCTTCATTGCCGGCGCCACCACCATCGGCACGCAGATCCTGCTGTATGCCGGCGCCGCTCAACTGTACGGGCTATCGGTGCGTTCCACCGGGCTGGGCTGGGCCTCGGGCATCGGCCGTAACGGCGCCATCGTCGGCCCGCTGCTGGGTGGTGCGCTGATGGGCATCAACCTGCCCCTGCAACTCAATTTCATCGCCTTCGCCATCCCCGGCGCAATTGCCGCGCTGGCCATGGCCGTGCACCTGGCCAGCGGCCGTCGGCATGCCCAGGCCATTGCGGCGCAGGCGTAACTCCAGAACAACAACATGAGGTAACCCACCATGACCGTGAAAATTTCCCACACTGCCGAGGTACAGCAGTTCTTCGAAGAGGCCGCAGGCTTTGGCAACGATGCCGGCAGCCCGCGCCTGAAGCGCATCGTGCAACGCGTGCTGCAGGACACCGCGCGGCTGATCGAAGACCTGGAAATCAGCGAGGACGAGTTCTGGCATGCCGTCGACTACCTCAACCGCCTTGGCGGCCGTGGCGAGGCGGGGCTGCTGGTGGCGGGGCTGGGCATCGAGCATTTCCTCGACTTGCTGCAGGATGCCAAGGACCAGCAGGCAGGCCTGGTCGGCGGCACCCCACGCACCATCGAGGGCCCGCTGTACGTGGCCGGTGCGCCCATCGCCGAAGGTGAAGTGCGCATGGACGACGGCAGCGAGGAGGGCGTGGCCACGCCGATGTACCTCGAGGGCCAGGTGCTCGACCCGCAAGGCCGGCCGCTGCCGGGGGCCACGGTCGACCTGTGGCATGCCAATACCCGGGGCACTTATTCGTTCTTCGATCAGAGCCAGTCCGAGTACAACCTGCGCCGGCGCATCATCACCGATGGCGAAGGGCGCTACCGCGCGCGCTCCATCGTGCCGTCCGGGTATGGCTGCGATCCACAGGGGCCGACCCAGGAGTGCCTGGACCTGCTCGGCCGTCACGGCCAGCGCCCGGCGCATGTGCACTTCTTCATCTCGGCGCCGGGGTACCGACACCTGACCACGCAGATCAACCTGGCCGGGGACAAGTACCTGTGGGATGACTTTGCCTATGCCACGCGCGATGGGCTGGTGGGCGAGGTGGTGTTCGTCGAAGGCGAGGCGGGGCGGCATGCCGAGCTGAAATTCGACTTCCAGTTGCAGCGGGCCCGGGGCGGTGCCGATGAGCAGCGCAGTGGGCGGCCGCGGGCTTTGCAAGAGGCCTGAGCCACCGGGTTGGCTTCTTCGCGGGCTCGCCCGCTCCCACAGGATCACCACAGGGCTGAAACCTGTGTGATCCCTGCGGGAGCCCACGGCGGTGCCGATGAACAGCGCAGTGGGCGGCCGCGGGCTTTGCAAGAGGCCTGAGCCACCGGGCTGGCTTCTTCGCGGGCTCGCCCGCTCCCACAGGATCACCACAGGGCTGAAACCTGTGTGATCCCTGTGGGAGCTGGCTTGCCGGCGATCAAGGGCGCAGCCCTTGCCATACATCACCGATGCGAGAGGTGCCATGATAACCCTGATCAAGGACAGTTCACTGTCCGCCATCGTCGCCGGCTGCATCGCCACGATGATCTCCTACGCAGGCCCCCTGGTGATCATCTTCCACGCCGCAGAAGCCGCCGGCCTGTCACATCGGCAACTGTCCTCCTGGGTCTGGGCAGTGTCCATGGGCAGCGCCGTGCTTGGCGCGCTGCTCAGCCTGCGCTATCGGGTGCCGGTGGTGATCGCCTGGTCGATCCCCGGCTCGGCGCTGCTGGTCACCGCCTTGCCGCAACTGGGCCTGGAACAGGCCGTAGGCGCCTACCTGGTGGCCAACCTGGTTTTGCTGCTGATCGGCATCAGCGGGGCCTTCGACCGCATCATCGCGCGCCTGCCGGGCTCCATCGCCGCCGGCATGCAGGCCGGCATCCTGTTCAGCTTCGGCATCGAGGTGTTCCGCGCCTTGCCGGTGCAACCGCTGCTCGTACTGGCAATGTTCGTCACCTACGTGCTGATGCGCCGGGTGCAGCCGCGCTACGCGGTGGCGGCGGTGCTGTGCGTGGGCACGGTGGTGACCGTGGCCAGCGGGGCGTTTCGCAGCGAGGCGTTGGTGCTGGAACTGGCGTCGCCGCAGTGGGTCACCCCGCAGTTCAGCCTGGCAGCGGTATTCAGCCTGGCACTGCCGCTGGTGCTGGTGGCCCTGACCGGGCAGTTCATGCCGGGCATGGCAGTGCTGCGCAACGCCGGCTACCCCACGCCGGCCAGCCCCATCATCAGTGCCAGCGCCCTGGCCGGCGCCGCGCTGGCGCCGTTCGGTTGCCACGGGCTGAACCTGGCGGCGGTCACCGCCAGCCTGTGCACTGGCCATGAAGCCCATGAAAACCCACGGCGGCGCTACGTCGCGGCGGTGGCTGGCAGTGCGCTGTACCTGCTGCTGGGGATCGCCGGGGCCACGCTGATGTCGCTGTTCGCAGCATTCCCCGCCGCCCTGATCGCCGCCCTGGCCGGGCTGGCCCTGTATGGCGCCATCAGCGAAGCCCTGGCCCGCAGCCTGGCGGAACCAACCGAGCGCGATGCCGGGCTGTTCACCTTCCTGGTCACCGCTTCGGGGGTGGCCTTCCTGGGCCTGTCGGCAGCGTTCTGGGGCCTGCTGTTCGGCCTGCTGAGCCATGGGTTGCTCAGGCTGCGCCAGCCACGTGCCCGGGAGGTGCTGCGCCGTACACCATGAACCACCGTGCTTCCAACGCTTTACCCATAAAAACAAGATCAAGAGAGCTTCGGAATGAACAACACCCCTTGCGTCGCCCTGGGCCTGACTTTGCTCAGCCAACCGTTGCTGGCCGCCGAAGGCGGCTTCTTCGAAGATTCGAAGGCCACCCTGAGTGCCCGTAACTACTACTTCAGCCGCGACTTCTCCGACATCGTCGGGGCCAACCGGCAATCCAAGGCCGAGGAGTGGGCCCAGGGCTTCATCCTCGACTTCAAGTCGGGTTACACCCCGGGCACGGTCGGCTTTGGCGTGGACGCCCTGGGCCTGCTGGGCATCAAGCTCGACAGCAGCCCCGACCGCACCAACACCGGGTTGCTGCCGGTGCACGGCGATGGCCGCGCTGCCGACGAATACAGCCGCCTGGCGCCCACCTTCAAGGCCCGGTTGTCCAGGACCGAATTGCGCGTCGGCGAACTGCAACCCAACCTGCCGGTGCTGACCTTCAGCGACATCCGCCTGTTGCCACCCACCTACCAGGGCGCAAGCCTGAGCTCGGCGGAAATCGACGGCCTGACCGTGCAGGCCGGGCACCTGAAAAGCACCCACCTGCGCAACGAAGGCGGCGACGGCAAGATGAACGCCATGCTCGGCCATGTGCCGATGCGCCAGGCAGAAAGCGATGCCTTCAACTACCTGGGCGGGGACTATGCGTTCAATGCCAACCAGAGCAGCGTCAGCCTGTGGTACGGGCAGCTGGAGGACATCTATGAACAGGGCTTTGTCGGCCTCAAGCACAGCAAGCCCGTAGGCAACTGGGTGCTCAGCGCCAACCTGGGGTATTTCACTGCGCGCGAGGATGGCGATGCGTTGCTCGGCAACATCGACAACCAGGCGTTTTTCTCGATGTTCACGGCCCGGCATGGCGGGCACAGCTTCCATGCCGGCTACCAGGGCATTTATGGCGACAGCCCGTTCCCACGGGTATTCGCCAACATCTCTCCGCTGGGTAACGAAGTGCCGACCTATGAGTTCGCCTACACCGACGAACGCTCGTACCAGGTGCGCTACGACTACAACTTCGCGGCCATGGGCGTGCCGGGGCTGACGGCGACCGTGCGCTATATCACCGGTAACAATGTCGACACTGGGCTGGGTTATGAAGGGCGCGACCGCGAGCGCGACCTGGACATCGGTTACGCCGTGCAGGGCGGGGTGCTGAAGGGGCTGGGGATCCGGGTGCGCAATGCCATGGCCCGGTCCAACTACCGCAGCGACATCGACGAGAACCGCTTGACGCTGGTGTACACCTGGCAGTTGTTCTGACGCATCCAGGGTGCCTGCGGGACCTTTGTAATCGATGGACTCGCCCCC
>NZ_DKHD01000056.1:0-63116 GCF_002453565.1 Pseudomonas sp. UBA6753
TCGGCTTAGATCCCAATTGTCTTTTAACCAATTGGTCGTAGTTTCAAATCCTACACGCCCCACCACGAAAAAAGGGCATCTCGCATGAGATGCCCTTTTTTTTGCGTTGAATTTATCCCACAAGAATGCGCTCTTGGGCCTACAAAGCCCTGTGTGGGAGCGGGTTCACCCGCGAATGCGGCAGCAGGTTCACCATCGCATTCGCGGGTGAACCCGCTCCCACAGGGCATGCTGGTGTCTGTCAGTGCAGTTTCAGGCGCGGCTCGGTACCCCGGCCAATCTTGCTACCCAGCATCATCAACGCCGTACGGAAGAACCCGTACAACGCCATCTGGTGCATCCGGTACAGCGACACGTAGAACATCCGCGCCAGCCAGCCCTCCAGCTTCACGCTGCCCATCAGGTTACCCATCAGGTTGCCCACCGCCGAGAAGCGCGACAGCGACACCAGCGAACCGTAGTCCTTGTACTCATAGGTCGGCAGCGCCTTGTTCTCCAGCCGCGCCTTCAAGCTCTGCGCCAGCATCGAAGCTTGCTGGTGCGCCGCCTGGGCACGTGGCGGCACGTTGCGGTCGCTACCCGGTTGCGGGCAGGCGGCGCAGTCACCGAAGGCAAAGATATTGTCGTCGCGCGTGGTCTGCAGGGTAGGGCGCACCACCAACTGGTTGATGCGGTTGGTTTCCAGGCCATCGATGTCCTTGAGGAAACCCGGCGCACGGATACCGGCCGCCCACACCTTCAGGCTGGCCTGGATCACTTCACCATCCTTGGTTTTCAGGCCATCCTCGGTCACTTCACTGACGGCAGCGTTGGTCATCACCTTCACCCCAAGCTTTTCCAGGGTCTTGTGCACCGGCACGCTGATACGCTCTGGCAGCGCCGGCAACACGCGCGGGCCCGCCTCGATAATGGTGATGTGCATGTCCTTGGGCTGGATGCGGTCCAGGCCATAGGCCGCCAGTTCGTGTGCCGCGTGATGCAGCTCGGCGGCCAGTTCCACACCGGTGGCACCGGCGCCGACGATGGCCACGCTGATCTTCTCGCTCGCCACATCACCGGCATGGGCACGCAGGTAGTGGTTAAGCAACTGCTGGTGGAAACGCTCGGCCTGCTTACGGGTGTCGAGGAACAGGCAGTGCTGCGCCGCGCCCAGGGTGCCGAAGTCGTTGGTGTTGGAACCCACGGCAATGACCAGGGTGTCGTAGCCCAGGGTGCGCGCTGGCAGCAGCTCGCGGCCCTCTTCGTCGAGGGTGGCGGCCAGTTGAATCTGTTTGCCTTCACGGTCCAGGCCGCTCATGCGCCCCAGCTGGAAGTTGAAGTGGTTCCACTTGGCCTGGGCCACGTAGTTCAGTTCGTCTTCCGAGGAGTTCAGCGAGCCGGCGGCCACTTCGTGCAGCAGGGGCTTCCAGATGTGCGTGAGGTTGGCGTCGACCAGGGTGATCTCGGCCTGCTTGCGCTTGCCCAGGCTTTTACCCAGGCGGGTCGCCAGTTCCAGGCCGCCGGCGCCGCCGCCGACAATCACGATGCGATGAGTCATGGGGATATCTCATAAGGTTTACGGAATTCGTGGCCCCGGGGGCCGGCCGCAAACTGCACGATGGGAGGGCGAGCGCGAAGCAGCTCATAGCACCAGTCCACTGAGCAGGCGGCTGATGAGACCCAACCCGATGGTCACGGCCACCACCAGCACAAGGAGCAGCCACGGCCGGAAGGGCCTGCGCTCGACTTGGTGCTGGGGGGCTCGCAGATACTCATCGACACGACGCTGATCTTCCGGATTCAGGCGGCTGGTCATGGTAGGGCCTCGTCAGGTAGACGTTTGTGACTGCGTAAACGCTACAGCGTTCACGCAAGCGCTTGAAACAAATGATAATGCTTTCTATATCTGGCGCCGAGTGTACGCCATCGCAAACATTCGCTGCACTGGATCAAAGACTGATGCCCACGTCGAAGACAATGCTGCGGCCCAGGTTGCCGCGCAGGAAGTCCGGCGCGTCGGGGTGGGCGAACAGCACCCGGGCAAAGGTCGGCCCGACCAGCGACAGCGAGCGCCAGCCCTGGCGCAGGTATTCGGTGGGCGGCGGGAAGTGGGTATTGAGGTCGAGCACTTCGCGCTTGAGGCTGGCGAAGGCAATGATGTCCAGCTCGTTCAGCTCCAGCCCGCGTTCCCGGTAGTTGTGCGCCTTCTTGCGCAAGGTCGGCGCCAGCCGCCCCAGCAGCTCGGTGGCACTGATGCGCCGCGGGCGCGCTTCGCGGCGTACCAGCTGCGCCAGGGAGAATGCACTGCGCCGGCGCTGCAGTTCTTCGCGCCATTCGTCGTTGAGCCGGCGGCCCTCGTCGAGCACGAAAAACACCTCGAACGCCGCGTCGCGGAACAGTACGTCTGGCGGTTCTTGCCCGGCCGGGGTGAAGTCCTCGCTGCGGTAGGGGATGTTCAGCCCCTGCAACAGGCGTTGGCACACCCAACGCTCCCGCTCCCACTTGCGGGCGTTGGAGAGAAAGGCATTGGCTTGTTCCGCCTGGATGGTAAGCAGGCGCAGGTAGTCTGAGTCATCCATGCAGACAAGCTTAGCCGCTAATCGATGACGATAAGATGCTGTTTGTGCGCAGGAATCAGCCCGGTACCGGCGCACTGTTGCGCTACCCCTGCCAGATGAAACCGAGAATGGGTGTAGACTCGGCTTTATCCACATGGCAGTAAGGGGCATTCGTCAGGTGATCAGCGCGCAGGTGTTGTCCGGCACCACCCTTACGCTTGGCTGGCTGGGATATGTGCCGTTGCTGATCTGGGCGGTCAGCCAGGTGCGCTGGGTTGAGCTGTTCACTGACCGGCGCCGCCAGCATCTGCTGTTTGGCACGGTGTTCTGCCTGTTTGCCTTGTGGTTGGTGCGGCGCGATTTCGATACCGGGGTGTCGTACCACTTCATTGGCATGACGGCGGTCACGCTGTTGCTGGACTGGCCACTGGCGGTGCTGGGCGGATTCATGGCCCAGCTCGGCTTGCTGGCGCTGGGGCGCCAGGACCTGGCGGCGCTTGGGGTGAATGGCTTGTTGCTGGTTGGCCTGCCGGTGCTGATAGCCGAGGCGTGCGCGATAGGGGTCGAGCGCGCCCAGCCGCGTAACCTGTTTGTGTATATCTTCTGTTCAGGGTTCTTTCCGGCGGCATTGACCGTGCTGGCCTGCCTGTCGACCGCGCTGGGGCTGTTGTGGCTGGACGGGCGCTTCGCCATGCCGGAGTGGCTCAGCGATTTTGTCGGCTACCTGTGGCTGATGATGTTCCCCGAAGCGTTCATCAACGGCACGGTGATCAGCGCGCTGGTGGTGTTTTGCCCGGAGTGGCTGGAAACCTTCAACCGCACGCGGTATCTGCAGGCGCCGTGGAAGGAGGATGATCGATAAGTAACCAGGCCCGAGCAGCCCCGGCGATCTTTGAGTTAACGCTGAAATCGGGGGCCGCTTTGCGGCCCATCGCGACACAAGGCCGCTCCTACAGGTACCGCGCCAGTCTTGAGGCTTGTGGGGTTGCCTGTGGGAGCGGGCATGCCCGCGAAGAGGCCCGCACAGCCACTTGGCTATCGGATCAATGCCGCGGCTCCAGGTCCCCCGAGTACAGCTCGTCCTCGGACTCTTCCGCCCCCGGAATCTTGTGCTCTTCCGCCGCCCAGGCCCCAAGGTCGATCAGTTTGCAACGGTCCGAACAGAATGGCCGGAACGGACTTTTCTCGTTCCATTCCACAGGTGCGCCACAGGTCGGGCAATCGACGGTCAATGGCTGGCTCATGGCTGGCCTCCTCGTAAAGTCAGGTAAAAGTGGTGCAGGCGGTCAATCTGCTCATGCAGCGCGGCCAGGTCGCCGTCATTGACCACCACATCATCGGCATGGCGCAGGCGCTCCTCGCGGGCCAGCTGGGCCTTGAGAATGGCCTGCACCTGCTCGGCGCTGGTGTTGTCACGCGCCAGGGTACGCGCCACCTGCAGCTCCTGCGGCGCATCGATCACCAGCACCCGCTGGGTCTTCTGGTACTGGCCCGACTCGATCAGCAGCGGCGACACATACACCGCATACGGCGACTCCGCCTTGGCCAGGTAGCTGAAAATCTCCTGCCCTATCAGCGGGTGCAGCAATTGCTCCAGCCATTTGCGCTGCGCCGGGTCGGCGAAGATCAGCTGGCGCAGGGCTGCACGATCGAGTTGGCCGTCCGCCTGCAGCACGCCGGCGCCGAAGCGCTCGACGATGCTGGCCAGGGCCGGGCGGCCAGGTTCGACAACCCAACGCGCCGCCTGGTCGGCATCGACCAGGTGCACGCCAAGCTCGACGAAACGCTCGGCAGCGGCGCTCTTGCCGCTACCAATGCCGCCGGTCAGGCCGAGAATCCAGGGGGTAAAGGCCGCAGTGGTCATCAGAATCCAAGCAGTTGTGTGTATGTAGCGTATATTTCATCACCCCAGAGCACGGCAATCCACCCCGCAATCGCCAGATAGGGGCCGAACGGGATCGCCGTACCCATGGCATGCCGGCGCAGACGCAGCAGGCACAGCCCAGCCAGCGCCCCAACCACTGACGACAACAGCAAGGTCAACGGCAACACCTGCCAGCCACCCCAGGCCCCGATCAGCGCCATCAGCTTGAAGTCGCCATAGCCCATGCCTTCCTTGCCAGTGACCAGCTTGAACAGCCAATACACCGTCCAAAGGCTGAGGTACCCGGCCACCGCACCCCACAGCGCGCTGGTCAGCGGGACATAGAGGTCGAAGGCGTTGACGATCAGCCCCAGCCACAGCATCGGCAGCACCAGCGCATCCGGCAGCAACTGGTGCTCGGCATCGATCAGGCTCAGGGCCAGCAGGCACCAAGTCAGCGGCAGCGCCAGCAAGGCCTCGGGCGAAGCACCAAAGCGCCAGGCCACCACTAGCGACAGCAGCGCGCTGGCCACCTCCACCAACGGGTAGCGCGGGCTGATGCGGGTTTTGCAGGCTGAACAACGCCCGCGCAAGGCCAGGTAGCTGATGACCGGAATGTTCTCCCACGCGCGAATTCGATGCGCGCAATGCGGGCAGCGCGACGCGGGTAGCCACAGGTCGAAACGCTCGTGCGGCGTGATCGGCAATTCCAGCATTTCCTGCGCCTCACGCTGCCATTGCCGCTCCAGCATGATCGGCAGGCGGTACACCAGCACATTGAGAAAACTGCCCACCAGCAGGCCGAGCACCGTGGCCAGGGTGAGAAAGTACGCCGGCTGCTCAGCCAGCAAAGTCCATAAAGTCATGTTCAGATCAAGCTACCCAACTGGAAGATCGGCAGGTACATCGCCACCACCAGGCCGCCCACCAGCAGGCCCAGGACCAGCACGATGGCCGGCTCCAGCAGGCTGGTCAACTGGTCCAGCGCCTGGCTGACCTGTTCCTCGTAATGGCTGGCGGCTTTTTCCAGCATCTGGTCCAGCGTGCCGCTGGATTCCCCGATGGCCGTCAGTTGCACCAGCAGCGGCGGAAACAGCGGCTCAGCGGCCATCGCCTGGTGCAGCCCCTGCCCATTGGCCATGCCCTGGCGCAGCCGCAACACCGCCTGTTCATGCAGGTCGCCACCACTGACCCTGGCCACCGTGCCCAGCGCATCCAGCAACGGCACCCCAGCGGAGTAGGACGTTGCCAGGCTGCGCGCAAAGCGCGCCAGCGCCGCCTGCCCCAGCAGCGTGCCGAACACCGGCAAACCCAGCACCCGGCGAGATATCCACAGGCGCGCTGGCGCGTGCTGCCGGTAGAGCTGGCGCATGGCAACACCCAGCACCACACCCATCACCAGCAACAGCGGCGCAAACCGGCTCAGCCCTGTGGACAAGTCGATCACCCATTGGGTAAATGCCGGCAACGCCACGCCCATGCCCGAGAACATACTCTCGAACTTCGGAATCACCTCCAGCAGCAAGATCGCCGATACCCCCAGCCCCGTCAGCAACAGCAGCAACGGGTAGATCATCGCCTTGCGCACCTTCTTGTGCAGCACGCGACGCTGCTCCAGCATGCCTGCCAGCTGTTCCAACTGCCGGTCGAGCGTGCCGGACTGCTCACCCACCCGCACCAGGTTGCAGTACAACGCATCGAACCAGCCCGGGTGGCGCTGCAACGCATCTGCCAGCCCCAGGCCCGAGGCCACATCCTGTTTCAATCTATCCAGCAATGCCGCCTGCGCCGCATCACAGCCACTGCGCCCCATCACCTCGAACGCCTGCAGCAGCGGCACCCCGGCCTTGAGCAAGGTCGCCAACTGCCGGCTGAACCCCGCCGGGTCAGCCTTTGCCCGCCGTTTCGGCAAACTGAACGTCAGCCCACCGGCAGGCCGCAAACTGGCGACCTTGATGCCCTGGCGAATAAGCCCGGCACGCACATAAGCCGGGCTGCGCCCGGACGTTTGCCCGCTGACCGGCGCGCCGTTGGCGTCGGTGCCGTGCCAGGTGTAGAGGAGTGTGGATTGGGTCATGCAAAGGTCCTTTTTCTGCCCGTGCGACAAGCCTGGAAACAGCTTGCCGCGCCCATGCAAGGGCGTGCGTCCGAGATGCTCACTAGAGTAGTTCAGCGAAGACGACGCCCGAGCGGGCAGGGGTGACAAAAGGTGTCTGTTCAGGCCTACTGCGCCGCTGCCAGCCGGGGTCGAGCCTGACCTCAACGAGTACGCGTATCAAAAAGGAAAACGTTCATGAAAGGGCAACGCGGTATTACCCTGATCGAACTGATGATCGTCGTCGCGATCATCGGCATTCTGGCGACCATCGCCTTACCGATGTACACCAACCACCAGTCACGCTCCAAGGCCGCGGCTGGGCTGCTGGAGATCAGCGCGCTGAAGACGGCGATGGACCTGCGGTTGAATGACGGGAAGGATGTTGCGGATGTGGCCACGTTGGGTGGCCAGCCGGCGACGGCGCACTGTGCGATCACGGCTAGTGGCAAGGCGGCGGACGGCACTGGGAGCATCGTTTGTAAGCTGGTGGATGCGCCGGCCACTGTGCTCGACAAAGCACTGACCCTGACGCGTTCGGCTACTGGGTGGGCGTGTACGACCAACATCGAGGAAGACCTGGCGCCGAAGGGGTGCAAGGCGCCTTGAGGGTGGGGCAATAAACTAGCGGAAACAGGGGTTTGCGTAACGGGTGCGAGCAGTGGTACGTTGCGCTACACGCCGGTGTAGCTCAGTCGGTAGAGCAGCGCACTCGTAACGCGAAGGTCGTAGGTTCGATTCCTATCCCCGGCACCAGTAAATACAAGGTATCCAGCCAAATCACCGTGACAGCAGTGAATGGTGTGACAGCAGGGTGACAGCAAAGAGAAGCCCCGCACAGAGACGATCTGGCGGGGCTTTTTCGTGGGCGCCACAAAATGGCGGTGTCGGGTTTCGTGGCGCGGCCTGGGTCAAACCGGCGATTCGCCGGTTTTGTCGGAATACCCGGTATTACGGGAATTTCCCGTATTCAGACCAGCGCAGTGCTGCGCCCGTTGACTACGTACGCTTTCCGTACGAATTGGGGTTGGTACGAAAAGCGTCCCGACCTACTACGAAAATTTCGTAGTGGAACCCAGGTGGAACCTAGTCGGTTCTGAGTTCTGGATTTCAAATCCAAAAGTGTCTCAGAGACAGGTTTGTATCGACGAAATTCGTCGGAACAAGCAGCCGGACGCCAGGCGTACGCTTGGCCAAAAGAACGTTTGGCGTTGTTTTGCCGGACAACTCCCGGACAAGAACGCCGGACAAGGAATCGGCTCCAGCCCAGGCGCCATACGGCTTGCAGCGATATCTAACTACGTGTGTCGCGAACCCATACACAGAGCCAGAATCGAGAGCCGATTGGTGTTCATGAAGGCACAATATCAGGGCACAAGGTTTTCGCTCCAGGCCATGCGCCATGCGGCCTGTAGCGTATTCAAACTACGTGCGCTGCAAACCCCATGTGGATTTGAAGTCTGGATGGCTCAGAACCGAGCCATGGTCCAGAACTGGACCATCTAGAGATGCCCTCAATTTTGAGGAGACCTCATTCAGATGAATGACATGCGGGATTTTCCCGGATGACTTGCAGGAAAAATTTCCGGCATGACCTGGCCCGCCAGATCGACGGGGTAGACTTCCCCCAATGGGGAGAGTTGACGATCAATTCTGTCAGCCTGCCAGAATTGTCTTCCCCCGCTGGGGGATCAGATCGGTTCTGACTCCTCAATTTTGAGGAGTCGGGTGGGGTGGTGATTCGTCACCCCATGGGGTCGTGAAACGCTACCCCCTTCAAGCACGCCCTGTCTTGCACATGAGCTCGATTCGCCGGCGGCGAGCGTCGGGCAGCACGGCAGTGATTTCGTAGGTCTTCGCCCCTTCGCGTAGGCGCCAGCTCGATACCAGGTCGTCGCGGTAACGGATGCGGATGCGGAACACGGTCTGCGACTGAGGCGCCTGGGCGGCCATGAACTCGCTGCCGCTGATGCTCTCAATATCGGCCCACTCCCGGCCCACTGGCTCCCAGGTACGAATGAACCCACCGCCGGGTGTTCTGGTGTCCACCGGGCGTTCAATCGTCACCGGGTAGCGCAGCTTACCGGCCAGCATCACAGCACCGCCATCGAGCGATACGGGGCCAGCAGCATCGCGTAAGCGGTGCCCTCGGTCAGCGTGCGGTCGCCCTGGCGCTCCCGATTCTCGTATAAGTCGCCCACCAGCAGCAGTACAGCAGCCTTGATCGGGGCGGGCATCGGATCGGGTAAGCCGTCTCCCAGAAAGTTGCTGACGTGAGTTTCGGCGGCAGCGATCAAGCCTAGGATGTGGCCGTCTTCCTCGTCGTGATCGACGCGCATGTGCAGTTTGGCTTCTTCAAGGGTCACGGTGGTCATACGAAAAATACCTCGGTATCAAGATCGGCAGGGGCCTCGGCCACCTGGGCGGCGCCGAACGCCATAGCCAGGGCCTGCAGGCCGTCGATGCGGCCGGTGCGACGGCTCTTGTCCAGCTTGCGGTTGCCGCTGGGGTCTTTCACCGCCACGGCGTTGGCAGCGCACAGGGTCAGTACGGGGTGGCCACCGTGGGCGATACGACCATTCAGCAGCTCAGCCTCTAGGGCGTCGAGGGCTGGCGCCATGTCGCGGAAACCCTGCCCGTGTGGCACCAGCGGCAGCTCCAGGCCCAGGCGTTCCAGTTCCTTCTTGAGCACGTCGATGCGCCAGCGGTCATAGGCGATCGCCGCCACCTCGCAGTCGCTCAGTATCTCGGCCATGTCCAGTGCCACCGCTTCCAGGTCAACCGTGGCGCCTGGCGTGGTGCGGATGTATCCCTGGCGCACCCACATGTCGTACGGGGCGCGGTCCTTCTGCGCTCGGTCGAACAGGCCCTGCTCGGGCGTCCAGAAGTACGGACGGACCTGCCACACGCCATCCACCTTGCCGATCAGCACCAGCGCCGTCAGGTCGGTTCGGGCCGACAGATCGAGGCCCGCATAGACCAGGCCCTCGAACGGGTCAGGCGCGGTGTCGCAGGCCATCCACACGTCAGGGCTGATGAATGGGCTGTCGAGGCTGACCCGCTGGTTAAGCAGCAGGTTGCGGGCGGTGTTGCTCATGCTCGGCATGCGCTCGGCTTGCTGCATCTGCTCTCGCAGGTCTGTCTCCGACCGAAAGATGCCCAGGGCCGGGTTGGCCGCTCGCCAGCCGTCTTCGTCCATCAGTTCGCATCCCGCTGGCGCCGCGTACAGGCGGCACACGATCTTGGGGTCATTGCTGCGCAGGGCGTCGTCAATCCACTGGCTCAGCAGATCGGCGTCGTTGGCTGCCTGGGTACTGATGGCGATCAGCAGCGGTGCCGAGTGAGCGCCCTGGCTGGTGGTGATAGCGTCCACGAAGTCGGACTGCGGGCCGCGAATCTGGCCAATCTCGTCCAGGATAGCCAGCACCGGGGAAAGGCCATGCGCGGTTTTGCCATCGGCGGCCAAGGCGCGGAACTCGGTGTTCAGGTTCAGCCCCAGCAGCCGCTTGCCGCTGGGCACGATGCGGACGATCTTCGACAGGGCGGGCGATAGCTGAACCATCTTGGCGGCCAGGTTGAACACCAGGGCGGCTTGGTCGCGGCTCATGGCACCCGACACAAGCTGGCTGTTTTGCTTCGCCTCGGGGCCGACCAGGTGCGCCAGCAGCAGGCCCGCGATCAGGCCCGACTTGCCGTTCTTCCTGGCCACACTGAGGATGGCCCGGCGAGTGCCCACCGGGTTGTCGTACACGTCGCGGATGAACTGGCGCTGGAACTCAGCCAGGCATAGCGGCTTGCCCACGTCTGCGCCTTCGGGCGTCACGCAATAGCGCTCGATGAACGCGACGATCTTTTCGGCGCGGGTCATTGCAGCGTGCTCAGGGTCGGGATCAGGTCGTCATCCACATGCTGCCGAGCCTCACGCTCGAGCGCAGCGGATTTGCGGCCATCCTCAGACCGCCCCACGGTGGCAGCCGCGTGGATGTGCAGGAGCCTGGACAGGGTGATTGCGCGACGGCTCATGGTGTCTAGAATTGCGCAAGCGGGGTTGGCCTTTCCGTCAACGACAAAGCCGTCCACGTCGATACTCTGCTGTAGCGCTTCGATATCCGCATTGGTTCGCGCAAGGTTTCCCGCCAGTACCAGATCGTTATCGGTCCAGGTGTCCCGTGGTCGCGTCTGTATCACAGCGTTCCAGAACGGCCAATCCTGCGCACGAAGTCGGACATGGGGAGGCGGTGCGATAGGGCCAAGCGCGACAGCCTGGGCCGCTGCTATGGCGGCCTTGGCGCTATCGGATCGGGGGCGGCGGGTTTTCATGGTCGTTTTTTGCGGTTAGCGATGAAAGAGAGGGTCGGGGGCGGTCTTGCTGTCGGCGGTTGCTGGTGATTTTTCCTCCCGATTCCACGGGTGATCGGGGTCGATGGGCATCCCATTCACGTCGCAGCCCAGATGCACGCGCTTGCCCATGTCGCGGGCAGTCTTGAGGGAGTGACACTCGCGGCACATGGCAGTCAGATTCTCTCGACAGTTGTCATCGCTGTAGTCCTCGCGGCTGTCCTTGATGTGGTCCACGTCAGTGCTGGGCACATACAGGCCACGGGCCAGGCACCAGCGGCACAGTGGTTCCTCTGCAAGCACCTGGGCACGCAACTCCTTCCATGCGGCGCTATTGAGGCTGACTGTTCGTTTCTTCGGCTTGTACCTGTTCACGCTTCTTCTCCTTCGCCCGTGCCTGCATCGCTTCCAGGGGTGTTGGGGCTTCCTTGAGTCTTGGTTGCAGCATCTTGAGGCGGGGTCGCTTGGACATCATCAATACCTTCGACGGTGGGTAGATTCTCAATGCGGCGCACCTCAGAGCGCAGCATCCAGCCATCCTTGATGGCGTAGTCATAGAACTGGGCGCGGGTGACGCTATCGCCACGCAGCAGACCTTCCACGTTGTGCTCACAGAAGAAACCACTGCTCAGCATGGTCTTGTTGATGGCCTGCTCCCACATGACCAAATGTCTGCGCAATGTGAGGGTGATGAACTGGCGGGCCAGCTCCACGCTGTTGCTGTAGTTGGCAGACTCCATGCTCTGCACGATCACAGGCGGGCAACGGAACAGGCGGCATACCTCGATCACCGACAGCTTGCGCGACTCGATCCACTCACTGTCTTCCAACGTCATCGACACTGTGCGGAACGTGGCACCTTGCGGCAGTACGGCGGTCTTGCCGTGGTTGCTCACACCACCTTGGCCAGCCGCCCAGCTATCACGGATCTCCCCTGCCTGCTGCTTGGTGGTGCCCGCTTGAGTCTCGATCACGCCCGACAACTTGGTGCCCTGCTCGAACATCTTGGCACCGTGGGTACGCTCAGCCAGGGCCAGGCCCAAAGTGTCGCGGGCCACTGCAATTGGCGAGCGACCGAGCACACCATCATCGGAGTGGAAGCGCAGGTGGAGCATTTCGTCCGCAGTCAGGCGTTGCAGCTTGCCGTGGCGGTCGGTGTATTCGTAGACCAGGCGCTCACTGGTGGACGTGCGCAGGATCGACACGCTGTCAGGGTGGATAGGCTCCAGGGCTTGGACGCGACCGGCACCACTCCAGCGGATACGGGCGTAACCATTGCCACGCAGCAGAACATGGCGTTGCAACTGCTCCCGGAATTCGAGAGCGGTCTGCCAGTCGTTCGGCGCGTCGTGGAGTAGGGCATACAGTGGGTGGGTGCGGGCCTTGTCGCGTCCGTCATCGGAGTGGCGGTACACGTCCAGCGGCAGGCTGGCCACCGTTTCGGCAATGGCACTCACGCAGCCATAAACCGCGCTGATGCTCTCAGCCGATTGTGCCGTGACATTCACGCCCGCCGAATTGCTGGCCTGGCTGAATTGGTCGAAGTACCGGTCGTATGCCGGTGTGTTGTTGTCGGAGCGGGTGAATAGTCGGAACAGCTTTTTCACCGGATGCACTCCAGGAACTCAAGGTATCGACGGGCATTGGTCAGCGCCAGCAGCGGCTTGCGGCTGCGCACCGATACGGTGGTGCTCGCATATGCCGGGGTGGCGGTGATCGTGATTTCGTGCAGGTCCACGTCCTGTAGGCTGCGCACCTCGCCTTGCCAGTCCTCCTTCACCGGCACGAAGCCGAATGAGCACCCGGCTACGTCGCCACGCTTCACCAGCTCGGACAGGTCGCGGCCCAGGCTGGTATCGGGCAGGTCCAGTTCGAAGGCAAGGCCCACGTCATCCTCAGTAAGGCGCAGGGTGCCAGCTCCGACACGGCCCAATAGGGCTGCATCGTCGTGCTCGTAAACGGCGCGGATGCTGGCGGCGGCTGGGCCTGCAAGGGAGCGCTTGAAAGCCCCCGGAAGGATGATTTCGGTAAAACCCCCAATGGGGGCTGGATCACCGAAACGGGCGGCATAGCCGAACAGCGTTCGGCCTTTGCGTTCCAGGCTTACGGCTGCTCGGCGTTCCATCACGGTGCGCTCGCTACGACGAAGCCTTCGGGATGGCGTACAGCGGTATCGACGGTGGCCATTGCACGGACCTGCACACCGCCACGGCTGTAGGCGGGTTCAGCGAATGGGTTGACCAACAGGTCAATTTCGCTCCAGACGCCCAGCATCACCTGGCTCCAGTCGCCCAGGATCAGCTTGCCAGTCGGGACGTTCTTCGAAGTCGCCAGCGCCAGACTGGCCAGGATGCCGTTGTCGAACAAGAAACCGCTGCCCGATCCAGCCACCTTCTCGGTGCTGCCCAGGATGGTGCGGATCGCGGCGGTGGTCAGCCAGCGGGCGTTGGTGATGTTCACGTCATCCAGCTTCTCCAGCAGCGCCAGCACCTCGGCCCAGGTGTTGGGCAGAGCAGCGGTCTGGATGCCGGGGGTGTTCAGCACGCCCAGCGGTTCACCAGCAGCGCCGCTGCCGTTGATGATGGCGCGGTCGATCTGGCGGGCGATGAGGAAGGCCAGGTCTTCGCGCACCAACTGCTCGATACCCGGCGCCGATTGCTGGAGCAACTGGCGGCTCATTTCAGTTTTGCCGCCGCAATGCTTCGGCGTCAGGGTGACGTTGTCGAACGACATTTGGGCTTCGGGCACGGCCTGGCCTTCAGTGACCCAGCCGGTTTCCAGGCCGCTGCCGTACTTCGGAATCGACACATTGCCGATCAAGCCGGTCAAGGTGCGGATACCCAGCGAGCGGGCCAGCAGGCTTTCGCGCAATGGGCCGATGTATTGGTCTGCCCGGTGGTCGGTGCCCACCAGCTCGGGTGCGGTCGTGGTGGTGTTGGCGCGGCGCTCCAGGGCGGCGAACGGAACGAATACGCCCTCAGCCTTGCGACCAGTGCGGCGCTCGGCCTCTTTGGCATACTCGGCCTCGGCGCCGTCCAGAGTACGCCCCTCCATCTGCGCACGCAGGACACGCACGACCGATACGCGCTTCTCCAGGTGCTCAGGGGTGTCGGTGGCGGCGGGAGCGGCGGTGCGCTTCTCCAGATCGGCCAGGTGCTCGTGGCGGGTGATCTGGTCGGCCAGCGAACGCTCTTCGGTCTTGAAGGTTTCAAACTGGGTGGATTCGTCGGTGGTCAGGTCACGGCCAGCAGCGGAAGCGGTGTCCACCAGCTTTCTCATGCCCTCGACGGCAGTGGTGCGCTTCTCGCGCAGTTCGTGAAGTTTCATCAGGGAAAAGTCCTGTGGATGGGGTTTTCGAGTACCCACCATAGGCCTGTTTTCCCTGTCAAAACAGTGGCTTACCGTTCGCTTGATTGAGGCTCTGTCCTATTGTGTATGGGTGTATCTGTAGGGACATTGAGGCTTGAGAATTTCCGATGAACGGTCATCTGGTCGCCTCGCTGCCTGGATTGAGCAAAAGTCGCGGGCCGCGATGTTTGGTTCAGGCCGAGTCGTAGTGAGAAAGCCATTCATCGACGGATTGATCTTCTGGTGCTCTATGTGTCTCTTGTGGGGTATTGGAAAGGGTCTTGTTACCGCACATCCTGATTACCTTGTTTCCGTGGTTTGCAACGCCCGTAGTTTGATTTGGCTGTAGGCCGCATGATTCCTGGGCTGTAGCGGTTTCCTTGTCCGGAACTTTTGTCCGGGAGTTGTCCGGCGCTTGTCCGGAAATTGTCCGGATGTTGTCCGGCAAAACGGCTGCTCTGAATTGCTCTGCGGTCAGACTGACAGGTGCCAGACTGCCGACTTTGAATCGGTCATCAGTCACCGATCCTGTCACCACGACGCTGCGTAGCTTCCCCATGTAATCGTGCATAGCTGCCAGCCGCCGTGGAAAGGGCAGGCCGGTGCTCAGCCAGAACTTGTAGAAATGGCTGCGCTTGCCGACACGGAATTGCCCTTTTGGTAGCAGGGCGCCAGCCTTACCAGCGGCAGTGGTGCGCTGGCGTGTCAGATCAGCATTGAACACCGCGTAGACAGACTGGCCAGACAGCACCGAGACAAACTGCAGCGTCACCCCGGCGACCCGGGATTTGCCGTAGTGGCCAGTGGAGTAACCGATGTACTCAAACGCATCCATGCCCACCGCCATCAGGGCCTCGCGACACAGCCCGGTCCTATTGGCGGCGATCCACTCAGGCGGCACGGGCTTGCCGCTCGCCGGTTGAATGACGAGCTGCCCACGCTCAATGCTCACCATGTCTCCACGGCGAAGTAGTTTTGCGGCTAGGCATTCCATTCATGAACTCACAATCAGGCGCAAAGGGGTCGATCTGAAATCGACCCCCTGCATGGGGCGGTGGGTTGTCAGGCTGCGCGGCGCGTGCCAGACTTGCCCCCGATATCGCATTCCCGTGCCATGTCTTGACCCTTGCGGCGCTGCAACGCCGCTTGGGCCTTCTCTTCTTCCTTCCAGATAAACTCGCTCAGGTTCTCACTGCGTTCGCACAGGCTGTGCGCGACCAGCCTCAACCCGTTCATGAGCCCAGCCAGGCGATAGCCGTTCAAGAACGGACTTCCTTCGCTGTCTTCTTCGGTGGCGTTGTCGTTTACCAGGTCAGCGACCACGTTCATGAAAGTGCCAGCATCCATCAGCAGCTTGGCGTCAATTTCCGCAATTCGCAGATTCATGCCGCGTCACCCTCGAAGAACTCGATGATCTGCTCGGCACCCATGTCGTAGCGGTGGCCAGCCTCAATACGGTTTGTCGCATCTTCAATCAGCATGAACTCCCCGTAGTTGTCCCCTGAATATGGCTTGTCGGAGCGCTCCGCCCGATAGCCGTTCTTTGCTGCGATCCGCTTTGCTCGAGCGTCGAGCGCCCTTTGTTCGTTGCTCATGCTGCGATTACCTCCACACGATGGGCGCCAAGCTGGCGCAGGGTTTCCAGATCGACCAGGCGGGTGCTGGCCGGGAGGTGAAGCGTGCCCAGGATCTTCTGGGCACTACCGATAATGCGGACGGTCATCGGGCGTTCTCCACCGCCACGCGGTTGATGTACGTCTCCAGCTCTTTCGTCAGGATCATTCGCCGGCGCCCGATCTTGAAGCTAGGGAGCTCTCCTCGTGCGACGATTTCGTAGATTGCTGAGCGAGCTACTCCGATGGAGCGGGCTGCATCTTCGATCCCTAAAGCCAGGGGTGGAACGTGGTGCGCTTGAGTCATTGCATTCTCCATCTGGCGAGTTGATTGGTTCCGCCAGTGGAGTAAGGCTATACCGAAGAAATACTGCACGTCAAATGATGTGCAGTATTTTTCTGAATTGTATGGGATGGATTGACGGGTATACTGAGGCCCTCAGAGGGGAAAGAAATGACCGCCAAGAAGACGCCAAAGAAGACAGATGCCCTTACGCTGCGACTTGATCCGCGCACGAAATTCCTTATCGAGCTATTGGCTAGATCAGGCCATCAGTCAATCACGGGCGTGATCGAGTCTGCTGTCACTCGGCTTGCTGGCGACCGAAGGGTCGATGGCGGTCAGCGGGAGGAATCTCTTGCGGCGGTGTCGGCGCTTGTGTGGGCGCCGAGCGAGAGTGAGCGAATCGTCAATCTGGCACTTTGCGCCCCTAGCTTGATGAGCCATGAGGAGAGCTGCATTGCCTCGGTGCTGGATTCTGCCGTAGATATATTCTTCAATGTCTACGAGATTGGAGGCAGCGCTGATTACGATTACAGAATGGTAGATGCTAAAGCCGGAAGGGGCGGATTTAGACAGTCCAGTAGTGGGGTGACAATATTTGTAACTCCGAAAAGAAAGTTGATTCGATTGTCTTGGGATCTTATTAAATCTCGTGCTTTAGAACTCGCTGAGAAAGGGTGTTGCCCTGACCTAACGCTTGATGATGTAGAGTCATTCATTGGCCGCCCGGTTTCATCGTTAACTCCTGAGGTAAAAGTCCCTGCGGTGGTTATTCACGACGACGATGGCGTCGGATACATGGGAGCCGATAAGGAGTTTGACGATATCTCTGATAGTTTAGGAGTTAAGCGCTAGATCAGTTCTACCGCCGCCGCCTTGCTGTCTGGCGCAAGGTGCGCGTAGCGCAGGGTCATCTTGAGGTCGGCATGCCCTAGTAGATCCCGGATCGTATTGAGCGGGACGCCCTTCATTGCCAGTTTTGAGGCGAAGGTGTGTCGAAGGTCGTGCCAGCGGAATGCGCTAATGCCTGCCGCCTTCAATACTGCATCCCATGACTTTTTGACGTTGTCCATACGCCCGCCAGTTTGGCTTGGGAATACAAGATCAGAACTTGATGACTGTTCTCTCCAGCCTTCGATGGTTGCCAGGGCCTCGGCGTTTAAAGGGATATGTCGAGTCTGATCGGATTTGGCGCCTTCACCAACTACTGTCAGGTTCTTGTGCTGAATATCAATGTCCGCCCAAGTTAAGTTAAACAGCTCACCCCGGCGAAGCCCGGTATTCAGGCTGATAATTGCCATAGGTTTAAGGTGATCGGCAAATGCGAATTCACGCAAGTTAGGCAGCTCTTCTTTCTTCCTGTCTCGGCGCCATCTGTTGGCGGTGTCGCGCTCGGCTCGTATGCGCTCCTCGCGGTCGCCCAGGGCTTTGCGCAGTCGCAGTTCCTCTTCCCCTGATAGGAATCGAACCCGACCACGGGTATCGAGGCGCAATGGCTTCAGCTTGGTCATCGGATGATCTTCAATCACGCCCCATTCCACTGCCTTGGAGAGGGCGCCCCGGAGAGCTGCAAGCTTCCTGTTGGCCGTGGCATCTTTCAATCCCGACGCCAGCCATTTCACCCGCATAGCCTCCAGATCGCGCTGATTGAGGTCTGAGAGGGGCTTGGTCATCAGGGCAGCAAAGCTGTGTTCTATCGCGTGCCGGGTCTTCTGGTGCGCCTTGTGGTGCGTTTCCAGCCAGGGGTAGTAGCTCTCTGTTAGGTAGCTTGCCAGGGTGTGGGCGGCCCGGCGCTTGTTCTTGGTGGCGACCAGTGGGGCACCGTGCTCATGCGCTTCCGCCAGCCACCTGGCCGCTTCCGTCCTGGCCTGATCGAGCGTCATCATGCCGACCCTGCCCAACGTGGCGGCTTGATTCCTGCCCCAGCTCACCATGTAGCTGGAGTGGCCACTAGGTAGTACCCTGATCGACAGGCCGGGCTGAGCTGTATCATGGATGCGGTAGGGCTTATCCTGCGGGTGGATACTCGCAAGGAGCTTGGCCGTGATCTTGGTTTTCATAGCTGGGCGCCCGTGACAGCATGGTGACAGCAAAATAGACTATACGGACGTGTCTCAAAAGACAAAACCAGACGCTAAAGCCCAGTGTTTATTGGGATCTCCCCGATTTCGTTAGGCTCCATAACGCACTCGTAACGCGAAGGTCGCAGGTTCGATTCCTGTCTCCGGCACCACATCCAGCTCCACTGCATTCCGCTGAATGCTTTGGAAGCCCCCTAAACCGGCCTTATGGCCGGTTTTTCGTTTCCACGACCCTCCGTCGGGAACCAACTAAATCCCCAATAACCGGGGGTATTTTTGGGGTACAGCGTCTTTCCTGAATGGAGAACGTACCCCTATGCCACGTCTAGCCACTCCGCTCAGTGACCTCAAATGCCGCACGGCCAAGCCGCGTGATCGCGCCTACAAACTGTTCGACGGCGGGGGCATGTACCTGTACGTCGCACCCAGTGGCTCGAAGACTTGGCGGCTGCGGTATTTCAAACCCAACGGCAAGGAAGGCACGCTGATTATCGGCAAGTACCCTATCGTTTCATTGGCCGTTGCGAGGACCAAGCGCGATGAGGCCAAGGCGCTGTTGCTCGACAACCTTGATCCGATGGAAGAGAAGCAGAAGGCCAAGATCGCAGCTCAGCGGGCGAGCCTTCTCTTTGAAACCGTTGCCCTGGAGTGGCACGTCGAAATGTCCCGGCGCTGGACTGAGAGCCATGCCAAGACGGTGCTTAGCAGGTTGCGCACGCATGTATTTCCACTGATCGGCCAGCGGCCTATCGCTGAACTCGACACCCATGATCTGCTTGAGGTCACCCAGCGAATCAAGGATCGCGGCACGATGGATGTTGCGCTGCGAGTGCAGAACTATCTATCCACGATCATGCGGGGAGCGAAGCGGGCGCGGCAGATCACTCAAAACCCGGCGCTCGATCTGGCGGGCTCGATTCAAGCCCCGCGCACCGTGCACCGTCCTGCTCTCTCGCTGAACCGCCTTCCTGAACTGTTGGATAGAATCGACAACTACACCGGTCGCGAGCTGACTCGGCTCGCAGTGCTGCTGACGCTGCATGTGTTCGTGCGCTCCAGCGAACTGCGCTTTGCGCGGTGGGATGAATTCGACCTGCAACGGGCGATGTGGGAGATCCCTGATACCCGTAAGCCAATTGAAGGCGTCCGCTACTCCACACGCGGGACCAAGATGAGTGGGGACATTCAGATAGTGCCGCTGTCGCCTCAAGTCATCGAGATCCTTGAACGGCTGCGTAGCTTGAATCGCTTCTCTGAACTGGTGTTGCCCGGTGACCACAGGTACTGGAAACCCTTGTCGGAGAATACGGTTAACCAGGTGCTGCGCAATATGGGCTACGACACCACCAAGGACGTCTGCGGGCATGGTTTCAGGACCATGGCTTGTAGTGCCTTGCTCGAATCAGGGCTGTGGACGGACGCGGCGATTGAGCGGCAGATGAGTCATCAGGAGCGTAACCGCGTGCGCGCTGCGTACATCCACAAGGCCCAGTTTCTGGAGCAGCGTCGGTTGATCATGGCGTGGTGGAGTAACTACATCGATGCCAACAGATCGGGCCATGTCACCCCGCATGAGTTTGCCCATCCGGTAGGCGACAACGTCACCGCTTTGCCAAATGGCCATGGCGCATTCAATCGCGGGTGAGCCTGCAAGATCGGCGCTGGCTGCTCTTTCACGCGGGTCCATCCAAACAGGGCTGCAAAGCCGCCCTGTTTGGATGGACCTCACATTGAAGAGCTATAAGCCACAACGATGTCCGGGATTTACCACGGAATTCCACCGGAGAATAACCGCTTTTCCTGTCCTCAACAGCCCGGAGTTTCGACCCTTGACCGGGTTTATCCACAGGCGTAGAACTGGCCGTGCAAGCGCTGTCGATGACAGCACCCCAGGTGACCCGAACCTTCAAGGTCACGCCGCTCCTGCGGTGGTTCTCCCCAAGGGCGATTAGCATCCGGCAGCTCGCCCGGTCACTACCCATGTGATGGATGCTCTTACACACATAGCGCTCGTGCGCCAGATACTCCGTACCTCGCTGCCCTGCAGCAATCTATCCGCTTGGCCGAATCTTGCGCCAACCTGTGCCCGTCTCTTTCTCTGGAAAGAGACGGGCACTTCTAACACTGCTGCAGCCCTGATCGCACATGGCTTTGCGGCAATCCCCCTCGTGACAATCGGCGTGACAAACGCCGATGTCACCAGCAACAGCCATGCAGATGATGGTGCCGCAGACCAAGGAGTGGACTGCACCTGACTGACAGTCAGGCATGCCCCGGTCATCGCATTGCTGCTTGCACATGGCTCAGGATCTTCAGGTGCTGGTCTCGTCAGCCAGTGCTGCCTCCACCCGCCCACCGGTAACGGTGTTCAGGAGGCCAGATCATGAGATGCCCTTGCTCCCGGTTGTAAGGAGCCGCCAGTCCCGCGTAGTGGACATTCCCCACAGGTCGCAGGGGCCTTAATCCCTGATAACACTCAGCATTCTTGGCGGGATGACGTGGGGCGAGGATCGAAGAGTGGACGATGAGGTGACCGACATGGCATTGGTGGGTAAACGCGGTGGCCGTAATTTCGGCTACGGCAGGCAATTGAGTTACGCAGGTCCGCAGGCGCTCAAAGACATGTTCGGCGGCGGTCACTACGGCACGGTGAGGGCACACTGCGATCGGTGGCAGGCATTCGTGAAGTGGTGCCGCTCCGAACAAGGGCCGGTATCAATGATGCGCGGCTGATTGATCGGGAGGTGCTGGCCGACTATGCGGCGTATCTGCGCGACATGGTTAGGCGCGGTGATCTCCCTGTCAGCACCGCACAAAATCGGCTATCCAGCGTTAACAGGGTCATGGCTGCGCTTCGCGGTGATCAATACGTGAAGTTGCCAAGTCCGAGCAGGGCGTTGGGTATGCAGCGCACCGGGGTTCGACACTCGGTACCTCAGAGCCAAGACCGCGAACAGGTTAAGCAGATCGTCGATGCGCTTTGCAGCCATCATCAGCTGCGGGCTGCCGCGATTGTTCTGTTGGCGCGAGCCACCGGTATGCGCTTGCGTGAGGCCATCTTGGCTGACCTGCCACGGTTAAGCCGTGAGGCTAGCAATCTAGGTAAGATTAACATTCAGGACGGCACCAAAGGCGGTCGCGCCGGCGCCTCGGCGCCACGTTGGATTGCAGTGGATGACCATGTTCGAGGTGCCCTTGAGTTTGCACGGCAAGTGTCGGCTGCGGGTAGCTGCAATCTGATTGCGCCAAGCGAAAGTTACCTGGACTTTCTGCAGAAAGTCGCCCGACCTGCGCGGGACATCCTCCATGCACACAACCTCAAGGGCTTCCATGAGCTGCGAGCGGCATACGCATGTGAGCGCTATGAGCAAATCACCCAACACCGAGCGCCTATCAACGGCGGTCAATGTTGTCAGGTCGATAGTAATCTTGATCGCGAGGCCCGCAGGCGAATCAGTTACGAGCTTAGGCACGGTCGGATCGACGTGGTTGCGGCCTACATTGGAGGACGGACATGAGCAAGCCATTCGATATGGAGTTGTTCTTGGCTTGCGTGCTGACCGGGTCGCACGCGACGCGGCAACGCCACTTGCGGCAGGCAACGCTTATCCTAGTTGAAATTGCAGATCGCTGGCAGCGAGAGACGCCTTGGGCCTGGCAAAGAAAGCATTTGGTTTGGTTTCTAGAGCATCGTATAGATCGACACAGCAGGATGACGCGGTACTACTATCTTCTGACCGTGCGGTTACTCGTTCGCCGTTTACAAAAAACATGGGTGTTCAACCTCTGAGCGAGGATCTGATATTGACAGGCAGAACTGACAGTAATCGATCCATAGCTGCCCTTCAGGAAGTGCAGAAAGCGGCCAGAAGCGCTCACCGATTCTCATCAAAAGCCGAGGGGGATTCACAGCACTATGAGCTGTCGCCAGTAGAGTATGAGAAACTCTATCTTCTGAGCTTGGAGAGTGTCTAAGAAACCAGGGGCGATTCAACCATGTGAATAAGTAGATTTTGAAATTCCGCCATTTACGAATGCGACGTTAGGAGCACGCGAGGGAACGGTATCATCCTAGATCTTGGTGAGTTGGCTTTTTTGACTGTTTTAGCCTGAGCTTGCCCGTAAATGAATGGCTGATAATAGCTTTGTGCTGCCAATGGCTAGCGCCCGCTCCGGGTCGAATAGTGGTAACTAGACCCAAATGAAAGAGGTTTTTCTGGATCAGCACGGTAATTTAATATGTCTCCTTTTTCCCTCTCGCGAAGATAGCGAGGGGTAAGGCATGTCCCTTTGACCTGTGATTACCTATCTCTTTCGGCCAAGCTCACCGCTCAGTTCGACGGCAGCTATGGGGTGATTTTCGGTAAAAAGTGGACGTTAGCTGCGACTGAGTGTTTTAACAGCGAGAGTTTGTACAAATGTCTATAAACGCATCAATCAGAAATCTTTGTAGAGCTGATATGCAATGAAACTATCAAGAGATATACGCCTCCCACTGCACGCCACGCATTACTAAGCGACCTGTTACTTTTGATAGTAACGCAAGCAAACGAGCCAAACCCACTCCCGCTTCGTTGAAGCGAATGTATGCAGCAGTACCGTCATGACCAAATAGCACTCCGTCGTTCTTGATTAGAATCCCTTTTGTTAAATCTAAATAGACATCTGGCTGACCTGTCGCGGGCAACTCTATTAGTTTGCGCTCAATGACATCCAATGCAGAACCTCCATATGTCAGAATAACATTCAATATTCTTGCATATGGCCAGTCTAGATCGCCTAATTGAACCCCCTCTAATGTGCTTGGTACTAGCGTGTTCACGCTTTCAATATTGATCGCAATAGCGTCGAGAGTAGATGGGGAGATTTGGGTTTTAATTTCGAAAGTCGCTACGGTTCCCTCCTGAAAGATAAGATCATGGCCGCTAGCAAAAGGTAATCTTGGCATAGACCGCAACATCAGAACAATGTCTTGTTGTTTTGAACGCCCCCCGTTCGAGTCAATAATCATCCCACTCACAACGCTGGTCATTTCTGGGAGATGCGCAATGAGAAAATCTTGGATAAGACGTTCGCGCGCCGACCCAGCGGTGGCAGAGTGACCTAGCACGTTGCTCATTTCATATTGAGCATTCAATGCTTTAACAGCTCCTTGGCAGTATTCGACTAGCGGTTTCATTCGGCAGCTCTTTTTTGGATTTGCGTGAGCCACGATTCTGTAGGAGTCTCGGAGGGACTGCAAATGGCTGTCAGTTGTGCTCTGCCAAGTGCAGCTCTGGGTCGTTTTCAGTCGTCCCTCTCCTAGCTTTCGGAGCGGGTGTGCGTAGCTCTCACTGGATCCTCCACAAGTCCCGATTCGATTCCACGGAAAGCCACAACTAGCTGATTTGTTTATAGATACCCTATGAGGTACATCAAAAAATCCACCAAATTCCAGCCCCGCGAAAACCGGGCCCTCACGGCCAACAACCGTCCGTCTGTCTCCGCAGCCGAAGCACGAACTCATGAGATGGATACTTCAGTTTGGGAGTGCGTTGCCGGGTTTGATTTCCGAGCAGCTTTGATGAACATCGCCGTTCCACCATTCCGCATATCGATCTCGAACAGCCCCGAGGTTCGAATCAGATCGCCAAGGGTCCGGTGCCCGTAGTTCACGGCAGAAAACGAACTGTTGTTGCGTATAAAAGTGCCGACCTGGCTGAGGTGCGACCAGCCTGCGTCATCGGCGGTCTTCTCTGCCGCAGTTCTCAGCAAGCGCACAAGTGATGTGTCATTGCGAAGCTCGTTTCGGGTGCGTTTACTGCATTTCGACGATTCGCCTTCATCAGCTTTCTCGTGATCATCACCAAGCAGGTTCTCTGTGTAGATGAACTGCGAGCAGGCATCTACAAAAGGCTTCGGCGTCTTCTTCTCCCCAAAGCCGTAGACCGGCAAGCCGCTTTCCAGCAGCCGAAGCACCAACGGTGTGAAATCGCTGTCGCTTGTCATGAGTGCAAAGGCATCGACGTTTTTGCTGTATAGCAAATCCATTGCATCAATGATCATCGCTGAGTCAGTGGCATTCTTGCCCTTGGTGAAAGCAAATTGCTGCATGGGGCGGATGGCGAACGGGTGGATCTTCTCGACCCATCCAGTGAGGAGAGGAGAACTCCAGTTCCCGTGTGCATGCCTGATGTTGACCATGCCGTACTTGGCCAACTCATCGAGCACGCCCCCTATGGATGCATGGCTCACATTGTCGCAGTCAATCAGCAGTGCTATCCGTTTCGACTCCACGGTGTACCCCGGTCAGTCCCTGTGTAACCAAACTCTAGCTCAACTGCCCTGGCAGCACTTTCAATGTTCATATCGTGCACCTCATCTTACCTTGGGGATTTCAGCTGAGCCTAGTTCGCTGCATTCGAAGTTTGAATGGGGATTTTGATGCAGATGATCGGATGTGGATTTATGGTTGCGTTCAACGCTGTTCGCACATAATTCAGAGACGTTTCCTACAGCTTTGACACTTGCTTGGCCGAGATACATGAGGCTAAATTTCCTCCGTCGCGGAAAATTCCGTGACCGGGCGTAGGAACCCGTTGGTAAACTTGGCGCACGCACTAGGCGCCCCTGCACCACAGCTGGCGCTTTTTTTGTGCCTGCCGTGCTGTGTCATGGCGGCTGTGTGTGGGCAGGCTTCGGCCTGGCCGGGTTTCCAAGTTTCCCGGTATTCCTACCCCATACACAGCTGCCACCCAATCCCGTAGGAAGGATCGTGGCAGCTCCAACTAAAACTTGGAGTGTCATGCATGCTTATCTCAAGTCCGTCCAGGATCCTCGCATTCGTTCTCCACCGCCGTTCCTCGACGGCCCTCAGCGATCTCACCTCCAGTCAATCTCGCTCCGTCTCTGCAGCCAGGGAGGTGCACCATGACTGACCAAGAACGCCTATCCACCATCCAAAGCTACGCCTGGACCCTCGAACTGCTAGGCGAAGCCCTGGTCCAGCACGACGAAATGCTGGAGTGCGAACACAACCCACACCTGAGCTTTCGCAACACTGCCGGTATCCATCAGGCGATCCGGATCATCAGCCGTTTGGCCAGTGAGCAGTGCGGGAAGGTGATGGAGCGAAACGGGCAGGACCCTGTTAGTTAGGCAGGATCATTGATGAGCGGCGGGCCAGATATCACCTTTGCGGCTGGCCCTCTGCTCAAGGCCGCCTGGTGGTTTATTCCTGTTGGGTAAGGTTATGGGGCTGCTGCGCAGCCCATCGCAGGCAAGCCAGCTCCTACAGGGGCCGCGTTAATCCCGGGATATGTGCTTTACCTGTGACAGTGGGGCAGGCGCCGGGGCAAAACGGCACGGGCTTCGCTCGTTTTCGCTTTGTGAGCCTCAACCACGGACAATAGCAATCATTGTTGGGTGGCTTGCCGGATATAGCCGACTGGCCCTCTACCAAAGGCCGCCGGGGATTTATTCCTGCCAGGTGGGGTAAGGGGGCTGCTGCGCGGCCCATCGCAGGCAAGCCAGCTCCTACAGGGGCGGTGAAATCCTGGGGCATCGGCTTTGCATGCGGCAGTGGGAAGGCGCTGGGGCAAATGGCACGCCCTCCTGAAACCCGATTTGTGGCGGGTTCTTTCCTTATCCACCACAGCCGGCCAGCACTAAACGCCGTGATAGTCAGAGCCAGCAATCGCTCTCAGAAAGCCTCGATCGGCCAGCCGCCGCAGGTCCCGCCACTCGCGCCAGTCTACCAATCCAAGGCGGTCCATCTCATCGGCCAAGCGCAACAATTCCTCGTGGTGGTTGCTAGGGCAGTTTCGTCTTTGCTCGACGTCGTCGTAGAGCAGAAACCAGCGATTGATCGCTTCGAGCCGGCGCTGTCCAAGGGCTATCTCCTCGCTGAACGCGTTCATGCCGAAAACTGCGCATGCACATCAGCGAGCGATAACACTTCGCAGTACAAGTCTCCCTGGTAACTGCGCAACTCGCAGGTACCGGGCTGGTCGAGGATGCAGTGGATCAAGTTCAGGTAGTTGACCATGCGAATGCCCTCTTGGCGGAACTGGGACAAGTGACTCAGTTAGGTTGATCCCGATCGAGCCGCAGCCGTTCAGCCGGATAGATGGCTGGCTGCGAATCAAACAGTGTTTCGCCCTAAAGGCGGGCGATTGTTTTTTGGACAAAGCTTTGAGCGCCGCTGATAAACGCAATTTGTATACCTCGCCACCATGATCGTTTTCGCAAGAAGTAGGGGCCACTTCCATTAGGGCATTTCGTCAGCTCTTTCAGAATTCGTTGCAAGACGCGCCGCTTGGGCTCTGTCACTGATGAACACAGACCTTCCTGTGTAACTACCGACATGAGGTTTCAATCATGGCTAGCAATCAGGACAACCGTGGTAACCAAGGTGGCAACGCCAATACCAATCCAGGCAATTTTGCCAACGATCGCGAAAAGGCATCGGAGGCGGGGCAGAAAGGCGGCCAGATGTCAGGGGGTAACTTCAAGAACGATCCAGAGCGCGCATCGGAAGCAGGCCACAAGGGGGGCCAGGCGTCGGGTGGCAATTTCAAGAACGACCCTGAGCGGGCGTCCGAAGCTGGCCGCAAGGGCGGTCAGGAGTCCGGGGGCAACTTCGCCAATGACCGGGAAAAGGCCTCGGAGGCCGGACGGGTCGGTGGCCAACATAGCCACGGCGGTGGTCGCAAGAGTGACGACAACCGCTAGTCATCCGTGAAAAACGCAGGGGCAGCCGCGCTGCCCCTGCATGCCTGAGGACCTGCTTATGTTCATGCACAACAAGCGATTGCAATAAACCGTACGCGTGGCACAGCCTGATCCGGGCCTGGCCAACCTGTTGCTGGAGCAGTTCGGTGGCCCGCAGGGCGAGCTGGCTGCCGCCATGCGCTATTTCACCCAAGCGGTCAGTGAAGATGACCCTGGCCGCAAGGACATGCTCTACGACATTGCGACCGAGGAGCTCAGCCACCTGGAGATCATCGGTTCGATCGTGGTGATGCTCAACAAAGGAGCCAAGGGCAACCTTGCTGAAGGCGTGGAGGCCGAGGGCGAGCTCTACCGCTCGCTGACCGGTGCCGGCAACGATTCACATGTCACCAGCCTGCTGTATGGGGCCGGGGCGCCGCTGGTCAATTCCGCCGGCGTACCTTGGAACGCTGCCTACATTGATACCATTGGCGAACCGACTGCCGACCTGCGTTCGAACATTGCCGCCGAGGCGCGGGCCAAGATCGTCTACGAACGGCTGATCAACGTCACCGACGACCCATGCATCAAGGACGCGCTGGGCTTCCTGATGAGCCGCGAAATCGCCCACCAGATGTCGTTCGAGAAGGCATTGCACGCCATCCAGCCAAACTTCCCGCAAGGCAAGTTGCAAGGTGACCCAGAGCTCAACCGCACCTATTTCAACCTGTCCCAGGGCGGTGAAATGCGTGGGGCGTGGAACCAGGGGCAGGACTGGATTTATGTCGACGAGCCTCAACCGGCGGTAGACGGCGGCGATGGCTCTGCCAGCATCCAGCTGGACGAGCACAGTGCGTCGGTAGTCGAGGCAATGAAGCTTCGCACCCAGTCGAACCCGGAGGCGCAACCGCTGACTGGAGCGGAGCTGGGCAAGGTCAACAGCGGACAGCAATGAGAAATGCCCGCGCCGGAGTTGATCCGTCGCGGGCAGCACACTTAGCGCTTGGCTGTGGCGTCAGGGGCGGCCGAGCGGGCCAGGAACGCCCGGGTGACCTCCGGCAGATGTTCCTTCAGCCATTCGGCCATGGCGACTTCTTCCTTCAGAATCGAACGACATGCCTGTGCGGTGGCGCTGTCCCCGGCCGCCTCGATCAGCGCCGTGTAAGACGCGATTTCCATGTTCTCGAACACGTACCCCTGCCATGGCGCCTCGTTTCCAGTGATGGGTACCTGTTCAGAGAACCCTCACCGCTGTCACGGTCGGCTGGACCGACGAACGGGACAAGCGAAGGCGAGGCCGAGGACATCCGCGAAGAAGTACGTATCTGGTCGGCCGGGTGCTGCACCGGGGAGGGCTCGCATCAACCTTCGAGTGGCCTTTTCGCCTCAGCGGGCAATACTTCTGTGTATTGCAGGCGTGTTCCTGGTGGCGCGCGCCGCTGGGAGGTGTCACGTGAATAAACTGACAATCGTGGGTGCCGGCATGGTCGGCGAGGCGGCGGCGCAGATCATCGCCCGGGAAGAGTTGTGCCGGGAGTTGGTGCTGATGGATGTGCAGGGCGAAATGGCGCAAGGCAAGGCGCTGGATGTGTGGCAGGCGGCAGTCGAGTCGGGTTCCGATACCCGGGTTCACGGCGGGGCCAAGGCTGACATGCTGGGCGGGTCTGAGCTGGTGGTCGTTACCGCAGGCGTGCCGCGCAAGCCTGGGCAGTCGCGTCAGGACGTGCTGAGCATCAACCTGCCGATTATCGATAGCATCATGGCGGACATCAAACAGCATGCGCCAACGGCGACGGTGCTGGTGGTGTCGAACCCGGTCGATGTGCTGACCTATCGCGCCTGGAGCCTCAGCGGGCAGGGGCGCAGCAAGGTGTTCGGCCAGGCGGGGGTGCTGGATACCGCGCGCATGAAGTGTTTCATCGCCGAGCAGACCGGGTTTTCTGCCCGGGATATCACGGCGCTGGTCCTGGGCGGGCATGGCGACAGCATGGTGCCGCTGATGCGCTATTGCCAGATCGGCTCGGTGCCGCTTTCGCACTTCCTTTCCAGCGAGCAGATCGAGCAGATCGTCGAACGCACCCGAAAGGGTGGTGGCGAGATCCTGGGGCTGAAGAAGCTGGGCAGCGCCTGCGATGCGCCGGGCGTGGCGATTGCGCAGATGGTGGATGCGATCGCCAATGGGCGAAACCGCATATTGCCGGCAGTGGCGATTCTGGAGGGCGAGTACGGGCGAACGGATATCGCCATGGGTGTGCCCTGTGTACTGGCAGGGGAGGGGCTGGCGCGGGTGATCGAGTTGCCGCTGGATGCGCAGGAGCAGCTGATGTTCGACCATTCTGCAGATCAGGTGGCACGGGATATCGCTGAGATGAAGGCCTTGTAAGCGAGGCCGAGCGCCTTGGGGCGGGGTGACGCGGTCGGTTTTAGGAGCGGCCTTGTGTGGCGAAAGGGCCGCGAAGCGGCCCCCGGATGTTAGCACTGCCGCAGATATCGAGGGGCTGCTCCGCAGCCCTTCGCGGGCTCGCCCGCTCCTACAGGTTCACCGCAGGCCTGGGGACTTGCGCTGCACCTGTGGGAGCTGGCTTGCCGGCGATGAGGCCAGCGCAAGCAGCACAGACTGTTGCTCTGGCGTGCGCTGGCGGATCAGCGTACGAACAGCGGCACTGCCCTTACGTAAACCAGTTCACACACCAGCTCCACCAGCGTTTGGGTAATCACCGCAGCGGCGGCCAGCCCGCGCATTTCTTCGGGTAGCGCCAGCGCCAATGGCAGCACCACCAGCGAGTTGCGCGTGGCGGCGCTGAAGGTTACCGAGCGTGTCTCGGTCACTGGCAAGCGCAGCAAGCGCGCTGCAACAAATCCGAGCACCGGCGCCAACAGCATGAAGCCGATGTACACCGGAATCACCGGCAGCAAACGGTCGAAATCACGCAGCACCACGGCAATCTGCGAGGCGATCACCAGCACCAGCACCAGGGCCATGGCGGGTACCGGCATCCACGCCCAGGCGTCGTTCCAGGTCGAGACCGTGCGCGAGCGACGGGCGCCGGCGCTGGTGAGCACGGCAAGCGCCATAGGCAGTACGATCAGCAGCACGAAGGCTTCCACGAACGGGGTGATGGAGATGGCCACGTTGCTGTTGTCACCCAGCATAAGGGCCAGGTAGAGCGGCAGCATTGCCAGTTGTACCAACAGCAGCACAGGGGTGGCGGCCAGGGTCAGGCGGGAGTCGCCTTTGCCGATGTGGGTGAAAACCACCACGTAGTCGATGCACGGTGTCAGCAGCACCAGCAAGGCGCCGACGAGTATCGCCGGGTGTGCCACCAGCCCGCGGGTGATTGCCCATACCAGCAGCGGCACGAGGATGAAGTTGGCCAGCAGCAAGGCGCTGATGAAGCGGCGGTTGCCCAGGCCTTGGCGCAGGTCTAGGAAAGGGATCTGCAGGAACATCGCGTACATCAGCACGGCGATGGCGGGGGTAACCAGGACTTCCAGGTGGCGCGCAGTGTTGCTGGCCAGCACGCCGAAGGCGACGGCGGCGAGCACGGCGATGAAGTAGATCGGGATCTGGTGGGTTTCGAGTTGCTCTCTGGTCAAGGTACGGCCTGTGCTTGCGGGTATCAAAGGGGCACAGGGTAATACGCGCTACCAGCAGGGTGTCGCGTTTTTTTGTAGGAGCGCGACAGTGCTGGAAAATTGCTTATGGCTCGACAACGAAAAAGCCCGGCACTAGGCCGGGCTTTTTCCTGTCAGGCAATCGCCAATCAGTTGCCGTAAACCGGCAGCTTCTTGCAGATGGCCTTGACCTTCTCACGCACGGCGTCGATCACCGCTTCGTTGTTCAGGTCTGCCAGGATGTCGCAGATCCAGCCGGCCAGCTCGCGGCACTCGGCTTCCTTGAAACCACGGGTGGTGACGGCTGGGGTGCCGAAACGCAGGCCCGAGGTGACGAACGGGGAACGTGGGTCGTTCGGTACCGAGTTCTTGTTGACGGTGATGAAGGCTTTGCCCAGGGCGGCGTCAGCGTCCTTGCCGGAGATTTCCTGCTTGATCAGCGACAGCAGGAACAGGTGGTTCTGGGTGCCACCGGAAACCACGTCGAAACCACGCTCGATGAACACGCTGGCCATGGCCTGGGCGTTCTTCACGACCTGCTGCTGGTAAGCCTTGAACTCAGGCTGCAGGGCTTCCTTGAAGCAGATGGCCTTGGCAGCGATGACGTGCTCCAGCGGGCCACCCTGGGCGCCAGGGAAGACGGCGGAGTTCAGCTTCTTCTCGATCTCTTCGTTCTTGCGAGCGAGGATCAGGCCGCCGCGCGGGCCGCGCAGGGTCTTGTGGGTGGTGGTGGTGACCACGTCGGCGAACGGAACTGGGTTCGGGTACACGCCAGCGGCAACCAGGCCGGCAACGTGGGCCATGTCGACGAACAGGTAGGCACCGACCTTGTCGGCGATGTCGCGGAAGCGAGCGAAGTCCAGCACCTGCGAGTAGGCAGAGAAGCCGGCAACGATCATCTTAGGCTTGTGCTCGACAGCCAGGCGCTCGACTTCGTCGTAGTCGATCAGGCCGTTGCCGTCGATGCCGTACTGGATGGCGTTGTACAGCTTGCCCGAGGAGCTTACCGAAGCACCGTGGGTCAGGTGGCCACCGTGGGCCAGGCTCATGCCCAGGATGGTGTCACCGGCCGACAGCAGGGCCAGGTAGACGGCGGCGTTGGCCTGGGAGCCGGCGTGCGGCTGGACGTTGGCGTAGTCGGCGCCGAACAGTTCCTTGGCACGGTCGATGGCCAGTTGTTCGACGACGTCGACGTACTCGCAACCACCGTAGTAGCGCTTGCCCGGGTAGCCTTCGGCGTACTTGTTGGTCAGGACCGAGCCCTGGGCCTCCATGACTGCCGGGCTGGTGTAGTTTTCCGAAGCGATCAGCTCGATATGCTCTTCCTGGCGCAGAGCTTCTTGCTGCATGGCTTCGAAGAGCTCGGCGTCGTACTTGGCAATGGTCAAATCACGGCTGAACATGGCGGTCCTCAAGGATCGGGGTGAATTGGGGGGGCATTCTAACCGATTGATTCGCGGCTGGCATATGAAGTGGCATCAAGTCGCGGACCAATGGGCTTCACGTTGCATCCCGCGCCGTTTCTGGGCTGGGCGGGAACTGGAGTTGACTCAAAGGTCCGTTTTTTGGGGCGCTGTGCGCCCCATCGCCGGCAAGCCAGCTCCCACAGGTACTGCACAGGGCTTGAGGTCTGTGCGGTCGAGGTGGGAGCTGGCTTGCCGGCGATAGGGCCAGTGCAGGCAACTGCTCAATGGAACATGAACAGCTTCTCGTTGGCGAACTGCGCCTCGAACTGGTTCGCCGGCATCGGCCGCCCGAACAGGTAGCCCTGCACCTCGTCGCAACCATGCTCGCGCAGGAACTCCAGCTGCTCGTGGGTTTCCACGCCTTCGGCAATTACCGCCAGGTTGAGGCTGTGGGCCATGGCGATGATCGCCCGGGCAATCTGCGCATCCTGCTCGCCTTCAGGCAGGCCGTCGACGAAGGTGCGGTCGATCTTCAGTACGTCGATCGGGAACTGCTTGAGGTAGTTCAGCGACGAGTAACCGGTGCCGAAGTCGTCCACCGCGATGCTCAGGCCGAGGTTTTTCAGGCTGGCGAGAATCTGCATGGCTTCGTTCACTTCGCGCATCAGGATGCTTTCGGTCAGCTCCAGCTCCAGGCACGCCGGTGGCAGGCCGGTTTCTTCCAGAATGGTGGCGATGCGCGTGCCCAGCTGGCCGTCGGAGAACTGCCGCGCCGAGATGTTCACCGACACCTTGGGCACGCGCACCTTGGCCTTGTGCCAGGCCTTGAGCTGGCGGCTGGCCTCGCGCAGCACCCAGTCGCCCACGTCCACCACCAGGCCCAGTTCTTCGATCACCGGGATGAAATCGCCCGGCGGCACCAGGCCGCGGGTCGGGTGGCGCCAGCGCAGGAGGGCTTCGGCGCCTGTCAGGCGCTTGCCGTCGCCGCTGAACTGCGGCTGGTAGTAGAGGATGAACTCGTTCTGCTCCATGGCGTGGCGCAGGTCGCTCTCCAGCTCCAGGCGTTCCAGGGCGCTGGCGTTCATCTCCGCCTGGTAGAACTGGAAGTTGTTCTTGCCGCGCTCCTTGGCGTGGTACATGGCGGTGTCGGCGTTTTTCATCAGCTGGCTCAGCTCGCTGCCGTCCTGCGGGCTGAGGGCGATGCCGATACTGGCGGTAACGAAGAACTCGCGGTTCTCCAGCACGAACGGCCGCACCAGGCTGCCGAGGATGTTCTCGGCCACGTGGATGGCGCGGTTGAGTGCCATCTCGCGGGTAGCGCGCGGTTGCAGCAGCAGGGTGAACTCGTCGCCGCCCATGCGCGCCACGGTGTCGTCGTTGTCCACGCAGGCCAGCAGGCGCTGAGCCATGTCCTTGAGCATGCGGTCGCCGGCAGCGTGGCCGAGGGAGTCGTTGATCGGCTTGAAGCGGTCCAGGTCGAGGAACATCAGCACCACCCAGGCCTTTTGCCGCTCGGCCTGCTGCAGGGCGTTGTACAGGCGGTCCTGGAACAACGTGCGGTTGGGCAGGTGGGTGAGGGCGTCGTAGTAGGCCAGGCGGTGGATGCGCTGTTCGCTGGCCTTGCGCTCGCTGATGTCGGTGAAGAAGCACACGTAGCTGGCCAGGTCGCCTTCGTCGTCCAGCACCGCGGTAATGCCGACCCAGGCCGGGTAGTGGTCGCCGTCGCGGCGCTTGAGCCACACCTCGCCCTCCCAGCTGCCGCGCTGGTAAAGCTGCTTGACCACGTAGCGCAGGTGGCCTTCCTGCTGTTCGTCGACGGTAAGCATGCCCGGCAACTGGTCGAGCACCTCGCTGACGGCGTAGCCACTGACGCGGCTGAACGCTTCGTTGGCCTGGACGATATAGCCGGCCGGGTCGGTGATGAGGATGGCCGAGGTGGAGTGCTCGAATACCGTCGCGGCCATGCGCAGGTCTTTTTCGGCGCGGCGTTGCTGGCTGATGTCGCGGCCCACCCCGAGCACGCCTTCGAAGCGTTCTTCATCGTCCCACACCAGCACCAGGCGCAGTTCGATGGGGATCTTGCGGCCATCGGCGCGCAGGCAGTCGAACAGGAACAGCTGGGTGGGCAGCTGGCTGCGTAGCTGGGCCAGCTGGGCCGGGTCGCCCATGGCCTTGCTGACGCGTTCCATCAGGCTGTAGATACCGGTGAGCTGGGACGGGTTGGCGACGATCGACTGCCAGCCGTTGGCAAAGATCCAGTCGGCCTGGTAGCCCAGCACCCCCTGCACCGAGGGGCTTACGTAGTTGAGCTGGAGCAGCCTGTCGGTGGAGAAGATCACGTCGCTGATGCTTTCGGCGAGCATGCGGTAGCGTTGTTCGCTGTCGCGCAGTGACTGGCTGGCCTCGATCTGCACGGTCACGTCCTTGCCCACGCCGATGATGCGTGTCACCAGGCCGTCGGCGTCGCGGGTCAGCACTTGTTCGCGGATGTCGTAGCAGCGCCAGCCGCCATCACGGTGGCGGAAGCGCAGCTGGCAGTGCAGCGGTTGGTCATGGCCGCTGTCGCGTTGTTGCTGGCGCAGCGCCTGGTAGTGCGCGGCGTCCTCGGGGTGCAGCAGCAGCTCCCAGAAGCGGTCGCCCATCTGCGCCAGCTCGGTACGGTCGTAGCCCAGCGTCTGGCCGAGGTGGCGGTTGCTGAAAATCATCCGCTGGCTAAGCACGTCCTGTACGTACAGCTGGTCGGGCACGGTGCGCACCACGTCCGACCAGAAGCTTTCGCGCTCCAGCAACGACAGCTCCACCTGCTTGCGGCTGGTGATGTCGCTGATGCTGAGGATGACCGCCTGGTAATCGCGGCGCTGCTGCGGCAGGCGGGCCATCAGCCACAGGTGCAGCTCGCCTCCCAGCGGCGCCGGCAGGCGCACTTCCAGTTCCAGAAGCTGGCGCTGCTCGATCAGCGCGTCGATCAGCTGCATGCCGATGCTGTCGCGGCCATCGCCCGTGCCGTCGATCAGGCGCTGCCAGGCACCTTCGTGGCTGTCGATATTCAACAACTGGCGAGCCACCTGGTTGATCTCGGTGATCTTCAGCTCCAGCAGCAGCGAGCGGCGCAGGTTGGGGTCCAGGGCCAGGCTGTGCTTGAGCGCGGCGCGGTTGCGCAGGTGGTAGCGGTCGAGTTGGCCGGGCAGGCTGGACAGGTCGAGCACACACAAGGCCACGCCGGTGCCTTCGAAGATTTCCTGGTAGCGCCGGCGGTCTTCCTGAAGCGCCCGTTGGCGGCGGCGCATGTTGATCAGGGCCAGCACTGGCAGCAGGGCGCAGAACAGCACCAGCAGGCATTTGCCGAGCAGCGCCGGCAGCAGCTTCTGCTGGGCCAGCTTGGCGTCGAACAGGCCGCGCAACTGCCAGGTACTGTTGTCGATGAAGGCCAGCATCACGCTTTGCAGTGGCTCGTTGCTGGTATCGGCTGGCGCATGGCTTTGCAGTACCTCGCCGTTGCGGCTGTTTTCCAGCAGCCACAGCGGGTGGCTGGCACCATCCAGGTGGAAGGTAAGTGTGCGGTAGTAGTCCGGCGACAGGCGCAGCAGCCAGTAGCCGCGGCCCTGTTCGGTGGCCTGGCGTAGCAACAGGTAGAGGGTGCGGTTGTCGGCCGAATTGGTGAAGAAGTACGGGCTGCCCTGGTTCAGCCTGAGCAGCTCGTCAAGCAAATGGCGGTCGGGGCTGCCGGCCAGGCTGTCGGCCTGCACCTGCCCGGTAGCGTCCAGCCAGGCCATGCTCTGCAGGGCCGGCAGGCGCTCGCGCAGGGTACTCAGCAGGCTGGGCAGGGCCGAGGGCGTCGGCGCCTTGACGTAAGGTTGCACCACATTCACGGCCTGCTGGGCCTTGAACGCCATGTTCAGGCTCAGGTGGTCGGCCAGTTCGGCGGTGGCGTCCAGGCTCTGTTTGCGCAGGTCGGCCTGGGTATGGTTGAACTGGGCGAACAGCTGCCACAGCAGCAGGCCCAGCAGGATCAGGGCCAGCAGCGCCAGCGCACCCTTGATCGACCCGCGCAGCGAGGCGACGGGCGCCTGTGGCGCGGAACGCAATGACGACGGATGAGTAAGATTGGTCAAGCGTTGATCCTGCGATTGGGCTGGCGATGGCAGGGATGGATCATGCACGGTGTGTGCCGGTGTCTGGTTGCCAGACCGCGGTGGCGCACTATAAGGCCGGACACCCGAAACGAGCTAGCATGCCTAGGATTATGGCAAAGTGCCAGCCAATGTGACCGGTGGTGCCTGCCCGGTGGTTCGGCAAGCCCCTGCAACCTGTGCGAGAATAGCGCCCGCTTCAAATGACAACGCATCGGAGATGTTCGGTTTTGGTTACTCACTTTTCCTCCAATGGCCTCGATTCCGCCTGCGGGCGCAGCAGTCAGACCCTTGTCAGCACTGCCGTGACCGAGGACGTATCCTGCAAGTCTTGCCAGCGTTCGCTGAGCAAACCCGAGGCGGCAGCTGTCGCCAAGAGCAAGAGCCCTTCGCTGGCTGAACTGCGCAAGACCGCCAAAGCGGCAGCTGAGCCGGTGGTGGCTGTGGCTGCGGCCAGCAAGCCCGCCGCCAAGGTCGTCGGTACTGCGCCTGCGGCGGCCAAACCGGCCCAGGTGGCCGAACAGCAGCCTGCCCGTAACGGTGGCTTCAGCGTGAAATCGGCCTGGGCCGCGCGCCTGGCCGAGCAGGGCGAGCGCTGCCGGTTGCCGCGCGGCAAGGCCAGGCAGCGTCACGTCTGAGCCATCTCAAGACCTGTGCGGTCCCTGTGTGGGGCTTCAGCCGCGAAGAGGCCGGCACAGGTCATGAGTTTCCCAATCATTCAACCGATCCTGCCTCCACCTTCAATCCTTGCTTATCCGGGTACAAGGCAGTCAACTCAAGGCCGGCAATGACCTGCTGTTGTCCGCCAACGCGACATCCAGCTTGAGGCTGCTGCCAATACGCAAATGCTCGATGGCAAGAACAGCAGCAGTGGCGGCGCCATCGGCGCCAGCATTGGTGTAGGTTCCGAAGGTGCCGGTCTCAGCATCTTCGCCAATGCCAACAAGGGTGCCGGCAACGAGAAAGGCAACGGCACGACCTGGACCGAAACCACACTGGACGCCGGCAATGAGGCGACCCTGCTCAGCGGGCGGGACACGGCGCTCAAAGGGGCCCAGGTCAACGCCGCGAAAATCACCGCCGACGTAGGGCGCGACCTGACGCTGCAAAGCCTGCAGGACAACGACAACTACAAGTCCAAACAGGCCAATGTCAGCGGTGGGTTGAGCGTCACCATCATCGGCGCGGGCGGGGCAAGCGGCAGTCTCAGCGTCAGCAAGACCAAGCTCGACTCCAACTACCAGAGCGTGCAGGAGCAGACCGTACCTCGCGCAGGTAATCAAGAAATCCACTGGTGACAATGCTGCACTCAACGTCATGGCCCACGCAGTGTTGGGTGCCGTTGTCGCCCAAGCGCAGGGCAACTCGGCGGCAGCCGGGGCAGCGGGTGCGGCCGGCGGCGAACTGGTTGCCCGCCTGATCACTCAGCAGTTGTATGGCACCAGCGACAGCAACTCGCTCAGTGAAGAGCAGAAACAGACCGTTTCGGCGCTGTCGACGCTAGCGGCCGGGCTTTCGGGCGGTCTGGCGGAAGGTAATAGCGCTGGGGCTGTCGCGGGTGCCGGTGCGGGCCGTAACGCGGTTGAAAACAACCTGCTGGCGAACAAATACGGCGTTGAACGGCTGGATGCCGCCAGCCGTGCGTTGTATGAGAAGCTCAAGGCCGCCGGTATTGGCAGTATTGATGAGTTGCACGAGCGGTATAAAGCCTGTGGTGGAAATGGCGGCTGCGAGGTTGGTATTCGTGATGAGTACCGGCAGCAGGAGAAGCAGGCTGGGGAAAAGCTGGTTGAGCTGTACCAGAGCGGCAGGCTGAGCAAAGCGGAATATGACCTTCTGGTAACGGATTACGCCCTTGCGATGATGAGGGGGGGAGTGGACGCGCAGAAGAGCGACGCGGACGCGAGCTTCCTTGATGTCTACGCGCTGTCGGGCAGCGATTGGTCGCCAATGGGCGTTGTTGCGAATCCGTATGTGAACGCGATCAGAGCGAGTGAGCTGATTGCGGAATGGAGACGGCAAGGGTTAACTGAAGAGGCAATCAATGAACGGGCACGTCAGGACGGCTTGCTCGGCTCGACCTTGGCGGCGGTGGATGTGCCAGGGATCATTAGCCTTGTCGATAAAGGTGCTACGCGGGATGATGTAGTAAAATTAGCGGCGGTGGTGATACTAGGCAAAGCTACCAGCGGTGCAAAAGACCCCACCCGCTTTATTGATGGAGTGAAGGTCGTTGATCAAAAGACCGGAAATGTTTTACAAGGCACTGTTGATCTCGGCCCGACCATAGACCGGATAAAATCAGGTGGTTCGTTCCCTCATCGAAACGATGGGTCTATATTTCAGAATCGTGGCGGGGATTTGCCGCAAAAACCTGCTGGCTACTATAAAGAGTACGTACATCCTACCCCAGGTGTTTCAGGGCCAGGGCCTCAGCGGATAGTTGTTGGGAAGGGTGGTGAGATGTACTACACTGCAGATCATTACAAAACATTTATCCCAGTCAATAAATAAAACAAGGAGTGGAAATGCTGCCATTCAAGTACTCCGATCTCACGCCTTCATTCGACGCTGCGGAAGTCTTTTATGTCCGTATTGATCCGAAAATTTCTCTCTCGGAAGAGCTGCTGAGCGCGCTATATTACCAGCTATGGCTTCCAGGGTATTTTGGATTCAATTGGGATGCACTCTACGACTGTTTGAGAGATCTTGAATGGATTCCATGCCGCAAGGTGGTTCTTGTGCATGAAGTTACTCCAAACGTGCCAGTAGATGACCTGAAGGTTTATCTGGAGGTGTTGCGCGACGCGGCTCTTGACTGGGGGCGAGATGAGGCGCATCAATTGGAGGTTTTCTTCCGGTCGACTGACCGAAGTGCCGTAGAGGCACTTTTAATGAGCTAATTCAAGTGGTGCAAAAGGAATAGGGAACGCTACAGAGGCGGGCTCTGTTTTTACTCAGTAACGTAATTTTTGGTCAAAAGATCCTATTCAGTTTAGTGGGAATAAGGTCTATCAGCGGAATGATTTATTTGATCCTAATTTGCAAACTGGTTGGCGTGAAGGTGGCAAAGTCATAACAGGTAGTAATGTTGAGGGTATGGCCTCTGGTCGAGCGCCCATAGGTGTAGATGGCAAGTCGGTGAACCTGCACCATATGACGCAAACACAGTCAGGGCCTATTGCAGAAATGACGCAAAGTTTTCACCAAGCCAATAGCGCAACTATTCACATTAACCCTAATGCAATTCCTTCTGGTATTGATAGGGCAGCTTTTGATAGGTGGAAGGTGCAGTACTGGAAGCAACGATCTGCAGACTTTAGGAATTGAGAATGAGCCAAGTTACGACGCATCAAATTGAGGATTTAGTATCACTGCATCCTGATATCGTGTGCTTTGGTAGCCAGGCCGATTGCGTGGGTGATGACTGGATTGAGAAGGCCGAGCAGCGGCTAGGACTTGAACTGCCAGGGTCGTACAAGTGGTTTTTAAAGACGTATGCGGGGGGCGAGATTGGTACTGAAGAAATTTACAGTATCTATGGCGTGGACTTTGAGGGTGTCAATGGAGGGGATATTGTCTATCAGCATATTGTGGGCATAAAAAATAATCTGGTAGATGGCAAAAAGCTTGTGATTAGCGAAACTGATATGGGGGAAGTCTTTTTCTTTGACTATTCAAAGTTTAAAGATGGTGAGTGTCCCGTGAATCTTCGACTTCCGTCTGGTGAAGATGTTAATTACGCTTCAGATTTTTATGAGTTTTTATATAAACGAATTTCTGCTCATATTTGATAGGTGTCCTAATTCTGCACCGGCCATGCGCCGTGTTGTTTTATCTGCTTACTGCAAAATCTCCTTTCCTTCGCTGCTTGCTTTGGTCGTGGCCTGAGCGATCAGGGCATCGAGCATCTGCGCAACGAATTTCTGTTGGCTTTTAGATAGCTGCTCAATGGCTTCCAGTTGCTGTTGCCATTTTGGAGCAGGCCCACGTTTACGCACAGTGGTTTCCTTCTGCTGACCAAACAGCTCTTCGAATGTGGTCGAAAGCAGCCTGGCCAGCTCCGGCAACGCCGCTACCTGGATACGCCGCTTGCCGGACTCATAGGCTTGGATGGTCTGCTGGGACACGCCCAGCCGTTCAGCCAAGTGGGTTTGGCTGCTGGCCGACGCCGAAAAACAGGCGATTACGCGCCTGCATCAGAATGCCCAGCGGCTGATCAAAACCGTGGCGTTCGCCGATCAATGGACCTTTCTTTCGGACAAAACCCGTACCCGGCGCGACCACATGAAATACCTGACGCTGATTCGCTGCATTGCCTTGCTGCATCAGCATCAACGCACAGTCAAACACATTGAGCACCGAGGCAAGTCGTTGGCTTACATCGAGGTCACGAAGGGCGACATCGTGTTGGCCAATCGGCTGGCCCACGACATTCTTGGGCGCACCCTGGACGAACTGCCGCCGCAAACGCGGCGTTTGCTGGAGTTATTGCAGGGCTGGGTCGAAGCCCGAAGCCAGGCGCAGGGGCTTAAAAAGAATGAGTTTCGGTTTGGTCGCAAGGACGTGCGCGAGGCCACCGGTTGGGGGAATACCCAGTTAAAAATCCATTTGGGCCGACTGACCGAACTGGAATACCTGCTGCCGCACCGCAAGGGGTTAGCGCATGAATACACCCTCACGTATGACGGCAAAAGCGGTCATCAACCGCATTTGATGGGCCTGATCGATGCCGACCAACTCGACAACACATCCGCTCGGTCGGGGGATTCAGAAAAACGATCGGACTCAGGTCGGGCCATGGTCGGTACTCAGTCGGACACCCTCAACCATGCGCAAAGCCACGCCGTTTCTGGCATTGAGGCCGAAGCGGTCGGTCTGAACGAAAAACCACTGATCCAGCATCCACAAAACAACCACTCCGCGTTGTCCAGCGCCGTCTAAGTCGAGGTGGTTATGCCGAAAAAAGACGAGAGCAAAAAACAGCGTGTTTCGGAACAAATCATTGGCCCACTAGGCGATCCCGGCAGCCTGTATTTTCAGATGAAACAGTTTCTGCAATACCAGCGTGAGCGTGGTTATTCCGAGCGCACCGTGGGCAACCGCGAAAGCCTGTTGATTGCGTTTATCCATTGGTGTGACGAACGCGGTTTGACCCGGCCCCAGGAAATCACCCGACCCATTTTAGAGCGCTATCAGCGTCATCTTTTTTTGTATCGAAAAGCCGATGGCGAACCGCTGTCGACCCGCAGCCAAACGGTGCGCATCACGCCGATTCGGGTCTGGTTCAAGTGGCTGACCAAGACCAATCGCATCTTGTACAACCCGGCTTCACCTGAGATTGAATGAGCAAGGCTTGATTGATCTGCAAACCTGGATGATCGACTCAACCGCAGTACGTGCAACCCGAGCCTCATCTGGCGCTCGGAAAAAAGGGGGCCTGACGAACCTGCCGATCACGCTCTAGGCCGCAGTCGCGGTGGCCTGACAACTAAGATTCACATGCTCTGCGACGCCAACGGGACACCGTTGCGCTTCCTCCTCTCTGGCGGTCAAGCCAGTGACATCAGCTACGCACAACCACTGCTGGACGAAGTCAGCATTCCATCAAACCAACCTGGCCGCCCGCGCAAGCGCTGCAAATGGTTGCTCGCCGACAAGGGCTACGACGCCGAAACGCTGCGCCGATACTGCGACCAGTACCGTATGCAACCCGTCATCCCGATGCGCTCTATGAAGCGCAAACCCAAGCCTGGCTTACCCAGACTGTTTGATGGGCCCAAATACTGACAGCGCAACATCATTGAACGCATTTTTGGCTGGCTGAAAGAGAATCGCCGCATCGTCACACGCTTCGACAAGCTCGCGAAAAGCTATGCCGCCATGGTCTCACTGGCTTGTTCCATGCGGTGTTTGCGACATCTCTTTTCGTACGGAGCCTAGTATATTCAACGGACCTGGGGAGAGGTTGAACCTCCTTCCCATGAATGGGAGCTTGAATAAAGGTACTTGGAAATCTATGGGGGATACATGGGCGTCCGCACTCAAGGAGGGAAAGCAAGTTAACGTAAAGATTGAGACTATTTATTCTGGCAGTAGTGTTCGGCCAGAAAGCTTTAATGTGCAGTATTCAATAGGTATTGCTCGTCCAAAAGAAATTTTATTCAAAAATTCACCGGGTGGAAATTGATGCGTAGTGATGATGATATCTACAATGACATTGGGGGTATTCTGTTTGAGATTGCTCCCGATGGAGCCTGTAAAGTTATTATGCGTGCACAACTATCCCAGGAGCTAGATAGCTGTGAGTATGAGTATGACTACATTGATGTACAAGGTAACGTTGCCTGGTTTACGGCAGGCGGGCGAGTCAATACAGATATTTTAGATCTTTTAATAGAGTTGCGTCGTTGGTATGTTGAGAATAAACTGACAGGAGGACTGCCAGCGTGGAGTGGCTGTGAGGTGGCCTTGGACTTGATTAAATTTAAAATTTGCATCGACTTTATTTATCCTTGAGAATTAAGTGGCAAGTTTAGATGTAGAGGCTTAGGCTGAATGTGGTGTGCTTTTGGGAAGTGTCAGCCTTTTTGTGTGCGAGCCGGTAACGGCCTGCCGTCTGGCAGGCCCTGATTTTCACTGGGTCGGCCTGATGAACCGATCTCCGTACAAATCGCGAATTTGATTCATCGCACTTTTCCAATCCTGCGCCGCTGAGCCCCAGTTCGCCGTCATGTTTCGCAGGCCCAGCCAGATCAGCAGAGGCAATCAATGAACGGGCACGTCAGGACGGATTGCTCGGCTCGACCTTGGCGCCGGTGGATGTGCCAGGAATCATTAATCTTGTCGATAAAGGTGCTACGCGGGATGATGTAGTCAAGTTAGCGGCGGTGGTGATACTAGGCAAAGCTACCAGCGGTGCAAAAGGTACTGCAACAGATCCGAAAGTCACCATCAAAGATCACTATGATCGTCACTTGAATATGGTGGATGACATAAAGGATCAACTTTCGTCTCAAGGGGTCAGAGTCAGCGAAAAGGAAATATCATTCGGTAGCTCCTGCGGAACTGGTCGTTGTAGGCCAGATATCGTGGCCGAAGCACCTGATGGGACCTTGAGAATTATTGAGGTTAAGACAGGGGGCGCGGACTTGAGTATTCGTCAGTCAGAATTTTTCCCTCAAATAAAAGATGGGGCTTCAATTCCAAGAGGGAAAGTTTCCGAAAGTTTTGGCCTCACGCCAGGCGTACCAATAAAGGATCAAGGTTATCCTAACGGTATCCCTATTGAGATAATGAATTTTCCTGGTGCTAAGTGATGAAGGAAAAAGATGTGGCTTCAATTTTGACGGAGCAGGGCTGGGTTTGTAGCAAGGATGAAGTCGGGGATTATTTTTGCGTGACAGATGTTGATGGGGTTAAAGTTCAAGTAATCCCGTCTGTGAAGAAGCGCTCGGATCATTTTCGGGTGTCACTTATGCCATCGGTTTCGACCAAAGAATTCTCGGAAACTGTTGCGTTTGTGTGGGGAGAGGGGAGCGGATATTCGCCGGTAATAGTTAGTAATGAGCCTCCGGAGAAGTTGCCTGAATTTTCTAGTGATGATGTTCTCAGGATGTCTGAGAAAGCCATGTCTTGGGCACGCTCTCAAAATATTGAGTCCGGCCTGATGGTTTATAGAAGTCTGCCGACTGACAGTAAAGGCGCGATGCCCCTTCGGCACTTGGCTGCATTGGCAATAGCTGGTGACGTTGAACGATTGAACGGTTACAAGAAGAGCTTTGAGATGGGAGACAGGCTTGGTTTTGTACCCTGCATTACTGATGGCATGATTGATCGTGCAGTCTTGAAAGCCAAACTTGCAAAATAGATTTTTTCTTGAGCGCTATACGCTGAAGCGTCGCGGCTGATCAATGAGGTAATTTTATGTTTGCAGGTCGTATTATTGAATTCGGGAAGAAATTCGACGGCCGATTGGAAGCTGGCCTGCTCCAAGGGGCTTTGGACTATGTCGCGTACAATGAGGAAGGCCTAGCCTTTGAGATACTATGCGATCACATTTGTGAATTTGATATTTCTATTACGGGCGACGAGTACCAGGAGGCAGTTAGACTTATCACAGATCTAGGGTTTGATTTAGATGAGGGTCCATTTAAGCACTTGGTGGGATTGAAGAAATAAAATCCTAGGGGTCGGTTTGTGCAAAAGGCGCAGGTGAGGTTGCCTCTATTGGCGGAAAGACCTGTGTTTATAACTGCGTTGTTGATGGCGTGACGAGATTAATTTAACTGGTCATGAAATGAAGTTTGGTATTGAATTTGTATATAGTAATTAGATTAAGTCATATTCATCCAGGCACCGGCCTCGACCAAAGCCAGCAGCGAAGGAAGGGAGGCCTGGCTTGAGCGATCAGGGCATCGAGCATCTGCGCAACAGAGTGTGGGTGATGCCGTGTTCTTTGCGCAGGCGGGCAATTCGCTCGCCCACGGCAATGAAAAATTCACGTTTTTCGCTGGTGATGCTCAGTCCGCAGGCCAAGCCCCGTCTTGGTCTATACCAGAGGGGCGTACTCCGCTTTGCTCAGCCTCCCTTTATCCAATGATGAACATGACTACCTTTCTGCCACCCAGCAGGCGAACAGTTGAGCGTGTCGCACGTAGTTGAGATGATAGCCAGCTTGGCAGCGGCGACGACTGGCGCAGGCGCCACAGGAGCGAGCAGCCTGCCGGCTCTGAGCGTCATGGCGAGGTCGATTTTTGTAGCGAGAACATGAGGTAGGGCGGAAAAAGGCTGCTTCACTGCGTTGCACCACCCAGCGACGGCATCCAGACCCCCGGCCAATCCTCGCCAGCTGCGCAACGGATCATTTTCATGGCGAGAAGGCTGTTTACGCGTTTTTGCAGCCCAAATTAACAGCGCGACGCCAGACAACGAATTTTTTGGCAATGGCAGCCCGGTCAAATTCACGTGGGCTGCCCGGTATTTCTTAACCTTTAGACTGGGGTATCCAGAATGGCTCAATACGTCTACACCATGCATCGGCTGAGCAAGGTCGTGCCGCCGAAGCGGGAAATTCTCAAGAACATTTCCCTGTCGTTCTTCCCGGGCGCCAAGATCGGCGTGCTCGGCCTGAACGGCGCCGGTAAATCGACCCTGCTGCGGATCATGGCGGGCGTCGACAAGGAATTCGACGGCGAAGCCCGTCCGATGCCCGACATCAACGTTGGCTACCTGCCGCAGGAACCGCAACTGGACCCGAACAAGTCGGTGCGCGAAGTGGTCGAGGAAGCGGTCAGCGTGATCAAGGACGCCCAGGCACGCCTGGACGAGGTCTACGCCGCCTACGCCGAACCGGATGCCGACTTCGACAAGCTGGCCGCCGAGCAGGCCAAGCTGGAAGCCATCCTGCAGGCCGCCGACGGCCACAACCTGGAGCGCCAGCTGGACGTTGCCGCCGACGCCCTGCGCCTGCCGGCCTGGGACGCACGCATCGAGCACCTGTCCGGTGGTGAGAAGCGCCGCGTGGCCCTGTGCCGCCTGCTGCTGTCGGCCCCCGACATGCTGCTGCTGGACGAACCGACCAACCACCTGGACGCCGACTCGGTGGCCTGGCTGGAGCGCTTCCTGCACGACTTCCCGGGCACCGTGGTAGCTATTACCCACGACCGTTACTTCCTCGACAACGTCGCTGGCTGGATCCTGGAACTGGACCGCGGCGCCGGCATCCCGTACGAAGGCAACTACTCGGGCTGGCTGGAAGCCAAGTCCGAGCGTCTGGCGCAGGAATCCAAGCAGCAGAGCGCCCACGAAAAGGCCATGAAAGAAGAACTGGAATGGGTGCGCAAAGGCGCCAAGGCCCGCCAGTCCAAGTCCAAGGCACGTCTGCAGCGCTTTGAAGAAATGCAGTCGCAGGAATTCCAGAAGCGCAGCGAAACCAACGAGATCTACATCCCGGCCGGCCCGCGCCTTGGCGACAAGGTCATCGAGTTCAAGAACGTCACCAAGGGCTACGGCGACCGCGTGCTGATCGACAACCTGTCGTTCTCCATGCCTAAAGGCGCCATCGTCGGTGTGATCGGTGGTAACGGTGCCGGTAAGTCGACCCTGTTCCGCATGCTGATGGGCAAGGAACAGCCGGACTCGGGCAGCATCGAGATCGGTGAAACCGTGCAGCTGGCCTGCGTCGACCAGAGCCGCGAGGACCTGGACGGCGGCAAGACCGTGTTCCAGCAGGTTTCCGACGGCTCCGACATGATCCGCATCGGCAACTACGAGATCCCGTCGCGTACCTATGTAGGTCGCTTCAACTTCAAGGGTGGCGACCAGCAGAAGTTCGTCAAGGACCTGTCCGGTGGTGAGCGTGGCCGCCTGCACCTGGCCCTGACCCTGAAGGAGGGCGGTAACGTCCTGCTGCTCGACGAACCGTCCAACGACCTCGACGTCGAAACCCTGCGTTCGCTGGAAGAAGCCCTGCTGGACTTCCCGGGCGCGGCGATCGTGATCTCCCACGACCGTTGGTTCCTGGACCGTGTGGCTACCCACATCCTGGCGTACGAAGATGACTCGAACGTGGTGTTCTTCGAGGGTAACTACACCGAGTATGAAGCCGACCGCAAAAAGCGCCTGGGCGATGCTGCTGCCCAGCCGCACCGTGTACGGCACAAGAAGCTGGCCCAGTAAGCCGGTGTTCTGATGCACAAGAATGGGGCCCTTTGAGGCCCCATTTTTGTGCCTGACTGGAAAGTGGTGCTGGCTTCTTCGCGGGCATGCCCGCTCCCACAGGAGCCCCTGGAACCCAAGGCCTGTGATGAACCTGTGGGAGCGGGCGAGCCCGCGAATGAAGCCGCCGCCGACCCCGGTTTTGTATACACTTATAGAAAACGCACCAAATAATTTCAAAAAAACGACATTCCGCCCTATTCCGGTGCGATTGCTTCTTGGTACATTCGTGAAAAAACCAATAAGTCCAATCCTCTTGGTGAGATGTCTACCATGATCGAATCTGTCGACAATTTCCTCGCGCGCCTGAAGCAACGCGACCCGGCCCAACCTGAATTCCACCAGGCTGTGGAAGAAGTGTTGCGCAGCCTATGGCCATTTCTCGAGGCCAACCCGCATTACCTGCAGGCCGGCATTCTGGAGCGCATGGTCGAGCCCGAGCGCGCCGTGCTGTTCCGCGTGTCCTGGGTCGATGACCAGGGCAAGGTGCAGGTCAACCGCGGCTACCGCATCCAGATGAGCAGTGCCATCGGCCCGTACAAGGGCGGCCTGCGCTTCCACCCGTCGGTCAACCTGGGTGTGCTCAAGTTCCTGGCCTTCGAGCAGGTGTTCAAGAACTCCCTCACCTCCCTGCCCATGGGCGGCGGCAAAGGCGGCTCGGACTTCGACCCCAAAGGCAAGAGCGACGCCGAAGTCATGCGCTTCTGCCAGGCGTTCATGAGCGAGCTGTACCGCCACATTGGCGCAGACCTGGACGTCCCGGCCGGTGACATCGGCGTGGGTGCCCGCGAAATCGGCTTCATGTTCGGCCAGTACAAGCGCCTGGCCAACCAGTTCACTTCGGTGCTGACCGGCAAGGGCATGACCTACGGCGGCAGCCTGATCCGCCCGGAAGCCACCGGTTACGGCTGCGTGTACTTCGCCGAGGAAATGCTCAAGCGCCAGGACAAACGTATCGATGGCTGCCGCGTGGCGATTTCCGGTTCGGGTAACGTGGCCCAGTATGCTGCGCGCAAGGTCATGGACCTGGGCGGCAAGGTAATTTCGCTGTCCGACTCCGAAGGCACCCTGTACGCCGAAGCCGGCCTGACCGATGCCCAGTGGGATGCGGTGATGGAGCTGAAGAACGTCAAGCGTGGCCGCATCAGCGAACTGGCCGCGCAGTTCGGCCTGGAGTTCCGCAAGGGCCAGACCCCTTGGAGCCTGCCGTGCGACATCGCGCTGCCATGTGCCACGCAGAACGAGCTGGACGCCGAAGACGCCCGCACCTTGCTGCGCAATGGCTGCATCTGCGTGGCCGAAGGCGCCAACATGCCGACCACCCTGGAGGCTGTGGATATCTTCCTGGAAGCGGGCATCCTGTATGCGCCGGGCAAGGCCTCCAACGCCGGTGGCGTGGCCGTGTCGGGCCTGGAGATGTCGCAGAACGCCATGCGCCTGCTGTGGACTGCCGGTGAGGTGGACAGCAAGCTGCACAACATCATGCAGTCGATTCACCATGCTTGCGTGCATTACGGTGAAGAGGCGGATGGCAGCATCAACTACGTCAAAGGTGCGAACATCGCAGGCTTCGTGAAAGTGGCTGATGCGATGCTGGCGCAGGGCGTGGTCTGATTCGAGGCCCTAGGGGCTGCTTTGCAGCCCATCGCCGGCAAGCGCGGCTCCCACAGGTACTGAACAAGGCTTGAGAGCTGCGCGCTTCCTGTGGGAGCCGCGCTTGCCGGCGATGGGGCGCGAAGCGGCCCCTAGGGCCCACCATCAATTTCGATAACTTCGATTACCTGCTCCCCCACCGGTCGCCGCCAGACCACCTCATCCCCAGGCCCTGCCCCGAGCAAAGCCCGCCCCAACGGCGAACCCCAGTTGATCAACCCCCGCCCGGCATCCGCCTCATCCTCGCCCACCAGCCGCACCACATGTTCCTGGTCCTGCCCATCGACAAACCGCACCCGGCTACCAATCTGCACCTTGCTGCGCGATGTCGCCGCCGGCACCACCTGGGCACTCTGCACCCGCGCGCTGAAGTAGCGCAGGTCCCGTTCGGTATCCGCCAACCGCTGCTTGTCGCCACGTTCGCCCTGTGCCTGCAGTTCGCTGCGCAGGGCATTCAGTTCGGCCACGCGCTCCTGCAGCTGGCGCATGCCACTGGCGGTCACGTAGTTGGGTTGTTCACTGACCCGTCGCTCGACTGGCTGATCAGCCTGGGCAGCGGCCTGGTCTTCGTTGACGAATGCTCGGCTCATGCGTGGCCTCCTTGTGCAGGAGACCATCATCGCAGGCCGCCGGTTTCAAGGGATGTCCGTTTGCGACTCAGTTGTGGCGATAGGCGCGTGCGGCGTCGCGGTCCTTTTCCTGCTCCCAGTCGCGCTCGCGCTGGTCCCAGAAGCGTTCGTGGTACTGGCGCTGTTCTTCGCTGTTCTGCATGGCGTGGCACTGGCGAAAACCGTCGTCCCAGCCGCTTTCGTACTGGCGCTCGTGCAGGTAGCGCGGTACGTCCTTGCGAAAGCCACCGACCATCAGCCCTGCCGCCTGGCGGCCGCTGCTGCAGCCATCCTGGAAGCCATCGGCATAGGCGGGGGGATAGCCCTGGTGGACCATCTGCTCGTGGGTGGTTTCGCAACCAGACAGCAACAACGCCATGCACACGCCGAACCAGTACCGCGACATAACCACAAAACCCTCCGGTTGATACTGGAAAGTCTAGGTGGCGATTTGTCGGGGGGCCGTCAAAACAGTGTCAAAGAGTCGGTTGGTTCACACTGCTCTGCTGCCCTCACTGGCCCATTCGCGGGCACGCCCGCTCCCACAGGATCACCCCAGGATTCGAGGCCAGTGCAGTACCTGTGGGAGCGGGCATGCCCGCGAAAGGCCGCAAAGCGGCCTCAGTAGTGATACCACTTCAACTCCAGCATCACCTCGTTCTGCGCCGTAGCCAGGTGGCTGAACTCCCGCGAAGCACTCAACCGCAGGCCCAGGTTCTGGCTGATCTCCCATTGCTGGTTCAGACTCACACTGCGCCGTACCTCGCCATTGGTGAAGTAGTCGCCCTTGGCCTCCAGCGTCATGTTGCCCAGCCAGTTGCGCCACAGCAGCCCGCCATTGAAGCCCGCCGCCGGGGCGATGAACTGGGCAAAATCATTGTGGTGCTCGACCCGCACCGTGCCCAGGGCAAAGCCCAGCAACCCGTCGGCCAGTTGCCAGGTGCCGCCGGCCCCGCCGTTCACATGGCTCACCAGCACTTCGTCATCATGCTTGCCCGGCACCCGCTCCAGCCCGCCGGCCACCTGCCACGACCAAGGCTTGAGCAGCTCGTTGCGCGGTGTCAGCGAGCGGATGGTGGCCAGGTCCAGGCGCTGCACCTGCCAGTCATTGCCTTCGTACTGGCGCAGCTTCAGCTGCAGGATCTCGATCTGCGCCCCCAGCGGGAAGCCATAGGCGTTGTCATTCAGGTCGTGGTAGGCCATGCGCAGGCCGTACTCGGCGTAGGCGCGGTCTTCGCGGGTGCCCACGCCAAGCTGCCAGGTGCGCGAGTCATGGCCGTCCTCGGGCAGGCCCGGGCGCTCGATCTGCAGGGGCGGTGGCGGGTTGCTGTTGATTGCCCGCAGCAGTTCGAAGCTGCGTTTCGCCTGCCCAGGGTCGCGCTCCTGGCCATTGGCGCGGTAACGCTCCAGGCGGTACGCGGCATCCTGCACCAGCGCCTGGCGCTGGCGGGGGAGGGCCTTGAATTCGGGGCTCTGCAGGTGCGCGGTGTCGGCGCTTGCAGCCAGCACCTGGCGCTTTTCGTCGTGATCGAGCGGCTCGGCCCGGGCCAGCAGTTCACGTTCGCGAGAGGGGCGGTACGTCTCGCTGGCGACCATGCCGGACTGCTTCACGGCCTTCACCGTGTCGGTCGGGATGGCGGTCAGCGGGAACTGCGAGGTCAGGTCCAGGCTCGGCCGGGCCACCTGCAGCAGCTCCAGCAGGCGGTACGAGCAGTTTTCGTCGAAGAAGAAGTAGTCGAACTGGACCTGCTTCAGCTCCCACACATGTTCGACCATGCGCCCGGTTTCTTCCGGGGTCAGGTCCAGCTGGTACTCCCACAGGTCGCGGTTTTCCAGGCTGCGGTATTCGGACAGTTTTTCCTGGTAGGGCATCAGCGCGAACAGGCCCGGGTAGCCGCCCATCAGGCCCTTCCAGGCGTACAGGATGCTGTTGTCGCTGCCTTCGATGTAGGCACCGAAGTTGATCGCGTAGCTCAGCAACGTGGTGTCGTCGCTGCGGGTGTTGGACTGGTCGATGCGCAGCAAGGTGTGGCCGAACATCGATGACGGGCTGTTCAGGTAGGCCGCCGGGAAGATCAGCGCCGCACTGTGCGGGTCGATCGACTGGTACCAGGTGGTGAATTCCTGACAGTCCGGTTGCGGCAAGTCTTGCAGGTCGAGCTGTTCGCGCAGCCAGCGGGTGCGCGCCGGGAATACGCACTGGGCATGTTTGTCGCCGAGGCTGGCCGGGGCGTACAGCGCTTCGACCGTGGCTTGCAGCTCCTGGTCGGGGTGGTGCGCGCCATCCGCTGCGAGGAAGAACGCATCATCGTCCACATAGCTGCGCCAGCCACCCAGCTTGGCGGTTTCGTAATGGCCCAGGGCAATCCAGTAAGGGGTGTTGGCCAGTTGCTGGACACGGCCTTGGTCCAGCACGGGCGCGGCATGAACAGGGGCGCAGGCACACAGCGCCAGGGATACGAAGCGTTTGAGCATGTCGGGCAACTACTTCTCAACGATGCCGAAAAAAGGCGAAACCCGCCCCGGGGCCGGGGCGGGAGCAGCTGCACTCAGGCCTCGGTTGCGTATTTGGCCAGGCGTGGGTCGTTCTTCAGAACAGCCAGGGTGTTGCTGTGGACGGTTTCGGCAGTGACGTCGGCGCTGCTGAAGATCTGGTTGAAGTGTTGGTGGGTGACCGATGCGAAGTAGCCACGGTCTTCCGGGGCCACGCCGAGAACCACGGCATAGGTGGTCAGTGCTTCGCCCTGGCCCATGGCCATGTCTTCGGAAAGCTCATTCATCATGCCGTTCATGGCGAACCAGGACTTGCCGCCGTAGGTCAGCGAGGCCTTGGTCGAGCAGCCGTTGGTGCCGGAGGTCATGCCGAAGGTGGCGTTACCGGAGGTGCCGTTGGTGGTGGAAGCCAGGAAGTGTGCCGGAGTGCCGCGCTGGCCTTCGAACAGCATGTTGCCCCAGCCGCAGTTCGGGCCGCCTGGCGCTTCGGCCATGGCATTGATCGAGACCACGGTGAACAGAGTACCCAGAAGAATCCGTTTCATAGCATTTGTTCTCTATTTGACTTAACCAAGGGTCAGGGTTTCTGGCAACTCGGTTGCCAGGTCGGGAAAGCTTTTCACCCACCCGCGCAGCTTGGAGTTTAGGCACGATCTAAGAGTTGCGTTGTTGATTGCGAAAAATTTGCGGTTACATGACCCGCACCGGCTGCGACATAAAGTCCCGTGGAGCCTTGCAAGGCGCGCGCGGGCGGCGCCAGAATGCTGCGTATCTGCCCCGCCGAAGTAAGGAAACCCAATGCCCGATCCTGTCGCTGCGCGCCTGCGTCTCGCGCCTGAAGCCCTGACCCGGCGTTTCTCCCCCGAGCAGTTTGCCTTTACCAATACCGACGATCTGGAGCCGTTTCGCGGAGTCCTGGGCCAGGAGCGTGCTGTCGAGGCCCTGCAGTTCGGCGTGGCCATGCCGCGCCCTGGTTACAACGTGTACGTGATGGGCGAGCCCGGCACCGGCCGCTTCTCGTTCGTAAAGCGCTACCTCAAGGCCGAGGGCAAGCGCCAGCAGACCCCGGCCGACTGGGTCTACGTCAACCACTTCGATGACACCCGTGAACCCCGCGCACTGGAGTTGCCGTCCGGCAGCGCCGGGGCGTTCATCACCGACATGAACGGGCTGATCGACAACCTGTTGTCGACCTTCCCGGCGGTGTTCGAGCACCCGTCGTACCAGCAGAAGAAAGGCGCCATCGACCGCGCCTTCAACCAGCGTTACGACCGCGCCCTGGATGTGATCGAGCGCGCCTCGCTGGAAAAGGACGTGGCCCTGTACCGCGACGCCAGCAACGTCGCCTTCACCCCGATGGCCGACGGCAAGGCGCTGGATGAAGCCGAATTTGCCCAGTTGCCGGAAGAGGTGCGCGAGCAGTTCCACGAGGATATCGCCCTGCTGGAGGAACGCCTGAACGAAGAGCTGGCCAGCCTGCCGCAATGGAAACGCGAGTCGAACAACCAGCTGCGCCAGCTCAACGAAGAAACCATCACCCTGGCCCTGCAACCGTTGCTGGCGCCGCTGTCGGAGAAGTACGCCGAGAACGCTGCGGTCTGCGCCTACCTTCAGTCGGTGCAGCTGAACCTGCTGCGTACCGTGGTCGAGCAACTGGTCGATGACAGCAAGACCGACGCGGCCGCGCGCAAGCTGCTGGAAGAGCAGTACGCCCCAAGCCTGGTGGTCGGCCACCACGCCGACGGCGGTGCGCCGGTGGTGTTCGAGCCGCACCCGACCTACGACAACCTGTTCGGCCGTATCGAATACAGCACCGACCAGGGTGCGCTGTACACCTCGTACCGCCAGCTGCGCCCGGGCGCGCTGCACCGCGCCAACGGCGGCTTTCTGATTCTGGAAGCCGAGAAGATGCTGGGCGAGCCGTTCGTCTGGGACGCGCTCAAGCGTGCGCTGCAGTCGCGCAAGTTGAAGATGGAGTCACCACTGGGCGAGCTGGGCCGGGTGGCCACCGTCAGCCTGACACCGCAGATGATCCCGCTGAACATCAAGCTGGTCATCATTGGTTCGCGCCAGCTGTATTACGCGCTGCAGGACCACGACCCGGACTTCCAGGAGATGTTCCGGGTGCTGGTGGACTTCGACGAAGACATGCCCATGGTCGACGAGAACCTGGAGCAGTTCGCCCAGCTGTTGCGCACCCGCACCAACGAAGAGGGCATGGCGCCACTGACCAGTGACGCGGTGGCGCGCCTGGCCACCTACAGCGCCCGCCTGGCAGAAAACCAGTCGCGCCTGTCGGCACGTATCGGCGACCTGTTCCAGCTGGTCAGCGAAGCCGATTTCATCCGCCAGCTGGCCAGTGACGAAATGACCGACGCCGGGCACATCGAGCGTGCGCTCAAGGCCAAGGCCACCCGCACCGGGCGTGTTTCGCAGCGGGTGCTGGACGACATGCTCGCCGGCATCATCCTGATCGACACCGAAGGCGCGGCCATCGGCAAGTGCAACGGCCTGACCGTGCTGGAAGTGGGGGATTCGGCGTTCGGTATGCCGGCGCGCATCTCCGCCACCGTGTACCCGGGCGGCAGCGGTATCGTCGACATCGAGCGTGAGGTCAACCTCGGCCAGCCGATCCACTCCAAAGGTGTGATGATCCTCACCGGCTACCTGGGCAGCCGCTATGCCCAGGAGTTCCCGCTGGCGATCTCGGCGAGCATCGCCCTGGAACAGTCCTACGGCTATGTGGACGGTGACAGCGCCTCGCTGGGCGAAGCCTGCACGCTGATCTCGGCCTTGTCGCGCACCCCGCTCAAGCAGTGCTTCGCCATTACCGGTTCGATCAACCAGTTTGGTGAAGTGCAGGCGGTGGGTGGGGTCAACGAGAAGATCGAAGGCTTCTTCCGTCTGTGCGAGGCGCGTGGCCTGACCGGCGAGCAGGGGGTGATCATCCCGCGTGCCAACGTCGCCACGCTGATGCTCGACGAGCGTGTGCTGCAGGCAGTGGAGAACGGCATGTTCCACGTGTACGCGGTCAGCCAGGCCGACGAGGCGTTGAGCCTGCTGGTGGGCGAGGAGGCCGGTGTGCTGGATGACAAGGGCCAGTTCACCGAGGGCAGCGTCAACGCCCGGGTGGTGGAGCGCCTGCGTGAGATTGCCGAGATGATCAGCGAGGAAGAAATCGAGAAGGCGGAGAAAGAACGCCTGGAAGAGGTAATTGCCCAGGCCAAGCCGGCCTGAGTCAAGAAACCGGCGCTAGCGGCGATGTGCTACCGTTCAGCGCCGGTTTTCCATCTTTCTATACCGTTCTTCTATGCTGGAACTTAAGGACGGTATCAGCGTTCAGGATGGAAACAGCCTGAGGTTCAGGCTGAACAAGGCTTTTTGGAGGGGGCGCGGCCATGCGCAATCTCAGCCTCACACGCCAGTGCCTGGGCCTGGTGACCCGCATCGAATGCAGCATACGTCCGCTGGCCGGGGACAACGGCATGTGGACGCTGCTGTTCGCCGCCGGCATGGCCGGTGAACAACCGTCCGCGATCAAGGCCCAAGGGCCGTTCCATGGGCCGTTGGTGGCCGAGTCTGTGCTCAATGCCATTGTCGACAGCCTGACCTTGCATGGGTATCAGGTGGCCGAGGATCCGCAGATCTGGTGTTTGCATTTGCAGGCGCAGTTGCGGCGGATCAATGGTGAGCGGTGTCGGAACCTGGGGGATTACCAGTTTCATCCTGAGACCTGAGTAACTTTTACTGGCCTCATCGCCGGCAAGCTAGCTCCCACAGGTAAAGCAAAGACCACAGGTCGGTGATCAACCTGTGGGAGCTGGCTTGCCGGCGATTGGGCTGCAAAGCAGCCCCGATTCACCGGGCTTTTGCTGTAACAGGTGGCTGGCTATACTCGGCGTCGCTTTTTTAGTCACCTGATGAGTCCCGACACTCCATGGAACGTATCCTCGAAAACGCGATGTATGCCTCGCGCTGGCTGCTCGCCCCCATCTACTTCGGCCTGTCCCTCGGCCTGCTGGCCCTGGCGCTGAAATTCTTCCAGGAAGTGGTCCACGTCCTGCCCAACGTCTTCGCCCTGAGCGAAGCCGACCTGATCCTGGTGATCCTGTCACTGATCGACATGTCGCTGGTGGGCGGCCTGCTGGTGATGGTGATGATCTCCGGCTACGAGAACTTCGTCTCGCAACTGGACATCGACGAGAGCAAGGAAAAGCTCAACTGGCTGGGCAAGATGGACTCTTCGTCGCTGAAGATGAAGGTTGCCGCGTCGATCGTGGCCATTTCGTCCATCCACCTGCTGCGGGTGTTCATGGATGCACAGAACATCTCCACCGATTACCTGATGTGGTACGTGATCATCCACATGACCTTCGTGGTCTCGGCATTCTGCATGGGCTACCTGGACAAGCTGACCAAGCACTGAGCCTGTCAGGCCTCTTCGCAAACCCTGTGGGAGCGGGCAAGCCCGCGAAGAGGCCGGCACGGTCCACCTGACGAGCGGCGTCAGTCATGCCCTTGTGCATTCTCCCTTTCTGTACAAAAAATGAGCTCTCATGCGTGGTTCCCATCGCGAGGTGCTCTCATGAACCTGCATCAGCTCAACACCGAGGCCAGGGCTGGCCATGTCGACGAACTGAACCTGATCGCCATCGAAGGCGGTGACTACCTGCTCGAAGCGCGGATCAAAGGTCACCCCCATCCTCTCTCCGACACCCGTGGTGAACGCTTGCGCGTGCATTCGGTGGAGGATGCGCGCAATTTGCTGCAAACCATCCCCATGGTCTCGATGAACCTGGTGCACTGGTCGGTGCAGGACGAAATGTGCGGTATGGGCACGCACCCGGAAGAAGACTTGAAGGTGCCGATTTCCCAGCGCTCGGCCTGGTAGCTGCTCGCAGCGCCCCAGTGTGCTAGGCTGCTCGCCCTTTTCATCAAGGGCGCGGCTTCACTGCGCCCTGCAGTGGAGCACGACAATGTCCGAACTCAACCTGTCCACCGACGAAACTCGCGTCAGCTACGGCATCGGCCGTCAGCTGGGCGGCCAGCTGCGCGACAACCCGCCACCAGGCGTCAGCCTGGAAGCCATCCTGGCCGGCCTGACCGACGCCTTCAACGGCGCCGACAGCCGCGTCAGCGAAGCCGACCTGTCGGCCAGCTTCAAGGTCATCCGCGACGTGATGCAAGCCGAAGCAGCCGCCAAGGCTGAAGCCGCTGCTGCTGCTGGCAAGGCATTCCTGGTCGAGAACGCCAAGCGTGACGGCATCACCACCCTGGCTTCGGGCCTGCAGTTCGAAGTACTGACCGCAGGCGAAGGCGCCAAGCCGACCCGCGAAGACAACGTGCGCACCCACTACCACGGCACCCTGATCGACGGCACTGTGTTCGACAGCTCCTACGACCGTGGTCAGCCGGCTGAATTCCCGGTAGGTGGTGTGATCGCTGGCTGGACCGAAGCCCTGCAGCTGATGAATGCTGGCAGCAAATGGCGCCTGTACGTGCCGAGCGAGCTGGCCTACGGCGCCCAAGGCGTTGGCAGCATCCCGCCGCACAGCGTGCTGGTGTTCGACGTCGAGCTGCTCGACGTTCTGTAATGCCCTCGGGGCCGCTTTGCGGCCCATTCGCGGGCAAGCCCGCTCCCACAAGATCCCCACAGCATTCGAATCCTGTGTTGTGCTTGTGGGAGCTGGCTTGCCGGCGATGAGGCCAGTCCTGCTGGCCTCAATTCCAGTCTGTCCCCCCGGGGCGCAACGCCCGCGCATAGCAGAACAGAAACAGATTTCGCACCAGCTCCTTGAGCACCCCCGGTTCACTCGAGTTCAGCCCGCTCATGTCCAGGTCGCCCTGGTCGCGCAGCTCGTCGAGCGCTTCTTCTTCAAGCACCGCGCACACTTCGCCGGTTTCCCGATGAAGAATGCGCAGGTAGGGGTGAGGGCGGTCCAGCCAGGCGTCGATCAGATAAGTCATGGCTATTCTCCTTGGATAGCAGTCCCAATGAGAATAATTCTTATTATCTGAATAGCAAGCGCCAATTGGCGGTTTTTTGGAAAATCAGACCTTGCGTACGAACTCGGACTTCAGCTTCATGGCGCCGATGCCGTCGATCTTGCAGTCGATGTCGTGGTCGCCATCGCACAGGCGGATGTTCTTGACCTTGGTGCCGACCTTGACCACCAGGGACGAGCCCTTGACTTTGAGGTCCTTGATCACGGTGATGGTGTCGCCATCCTGCAGGATGTTGCCGACCGAGTCCTTCTTCACCACCTCGTCGCTGGCCGCTTCGGCATCGCCGCTGGCCGACCACTCGTGGGCGCATTCAGGGCAGATCAGCTGAGTGCCATCCTCATAGGTGTATTCGGAGTTGCATTTCGGGCAGGGTGGCAGAGTGCTCACTTCGGTTCCTCAAACAAACAGACGGGCGGTTAAAAACCCGAATTGTATAAGGTATTTTTTCAGAAGTGATTATGTCCGGACAAAAGCATTCGCGGGCTTGCCCGCTCCCACAGGATCTGCGCTACCTTTGAGGCTTGCGCGATCCCTGTGGGAGCGGGCAAGCCCGCGAATGGATTTGATGCGATCTGTCAGTGAGTACGCGCGACCGCAAACTCGCTCAGCTCGACCAGCGCGTCACGATATTCGCTGGCCGGTAGCACTTCCAGGCACTGGATCGCACGCTTCACATAGTCACGCGCCAGCTCCGCCGTGTACTTCAGCGCACCCGACTCCTCGACCGCCACGCGAATCTGCTCCAGGTCTTCCAGGCCACCCTTCTGGATCGCCTGGCGCACCAGCGCAGCCTGTTCGGCGGTGCCTTCGCGCATGGTGTAGATCAGCGGCAGGGTAGGCTTGCCTTCGGCCAGGTCGTCACCGACGTTCTTGCCCAGGGTCTGCGAGTCGCCCTTGTAGTCCAGCAGGTCGTCGACCAGCTGGAACGCCACGCCCAGGTGGTCACCGAAGGTACGCAGGGCCTCGCACTGTTCGTCGGTGGCTTCGGCCAGCGCGGCGGCGCTGTGGGTCGAAGCCTCGAACAGCATCGCGGTCTTGCCGCGGATGACCTCCATGTAGACTTCCTCGGTGGTGCTGGCGTCGCGTACCCGCGACAGCTGCAGCACTTCACCCTCGGCAATCACGCGGGTGGCCTTGGACAGGATCTGCATGACCGGCATCGAGCCCAGTTCGACCATCATCTCGAACGAGCGCGAATAGAGGAAGTCGCCCACCAGCACGCTCGGCGCATTGCCCCACAGGGCATTGGCGGTGGAGCGGCCACGGCGCATGCCGGACATGTCGACCACGTCGTCGTGCAGCAGGGTAGCGGTGTGCAGGAATTCGATGGTGGCAGCCAGCAGGCGCAGGTCGTCGCCTTCGCGGCCCAGGGCCTTGCCACACAGCAGCACCAGCAGGGGGCGCAGGCGCTTGCCACCGGCGGACGTGATATAGTCGCCGATCTTCGATACCAGCGGCACGCGCGAGGTCAGCTGCTTCTTGATGATCTCGTCGACGGCGCTGAAATCATCAGCCACCGCGCGGTAGAAGGATTGGGGTTGCATCGGCTGCTCCAGTGAGGTTGCGCGGCATGCTAGGTCGCGGGTCCCGGTGTGTCAAGGCGCGGTGCCAGCGCCCCGGGGGCGGTACTTGCAAGCAAAACCGCGGTTGCGTACAATCGCGCACCCTAACTTCCTGGGCAGCACCTGCCTTACGCAATTGCGCCGGGCCGTTCCAGCCCTGTGCAGCCATGCCAGCCAATACTCATCATATAAAGCGCTGGGTGAGCAGGATTATCGGAGAAATACCATGTCTTACGCAGTAATCGTTACCGGCGGCAAGCAGTACAAAGTCGCTGAAGGTGAATTCCTCAAGATCGAAAAACTGGAAGTCGCCACTGGCGAATCCGTGACCTTCGATCGCGTCCTGCTGGTCGCCAACGGTGAAGAAGTCACCATCGGTGCTCCAGTTGTTGCTGGCGCTAAAGTAGTGGCCGAAGTCGTTTCGCAAGGCCGCCACGACAAGGTTCGCATCATCAAGTTCCGTCGTCGTAAGCACCACATGAAGCGTATGGGCCACCGCCAGTGGTTCACCGAGATCAAAATCACCGGTATCCAGGCTTAATCCCCTAGATCCCCTGAATTTATTTGGAGAATTGAACCATGGCTCACAAGAAGGCTGGTGGTAGTACTCGTAACGGTCGCGACTCAGAATCGAAACGCCTTGGCGTGAAGATGTATGGCGGCCAGGTTATCAAGCCAGGCAACATCATCGTCCGTCAGCGCGGCACCGAATTCCACGCTGGCTACGGCGTTGGCATGGGCAAGGATCACACCTTGTTCGCCAAGATCGAAGGCGTGATCAAGTTCGAGAAAAAAGGCGAGTTCATGCGCCGTTACGTGAGCATCGTCGCCGCTTAATCGCGACGTCGCTCCAGAAGCCCCGTCATGCGACGGGGCTTTTTCGTTTGTGGTGAGCCTCTTGCAAAGCTGTTTGTATGGGCTGCCGGCGTGGGTTTCTACGGTCGTACGGGGCCGCCGCGCTCATTTTTGCAAGAGCCTCAGGTTTTTCAGGTATTCAACTCGCCAGCAGGCGAGAGGCGGTTTTGAATGAAGTTTGTTGACGAAGTATCCATTCGGGTCAAGGCCGGTGACGGCGGCAACGGTTGCATGAGCTTCCGTCGCGAGAAGTTCATCGAGAACGGTGGCCCCAACGGTGGTGACGGTGGCGACGGTGGTTCGGTGTACATGATCGCCGACGAAAACCTCAACACCCTGGTCGACTATCGCTACACCCGTCACCACGAAGCCCAGCGTGGCGCCAACGGCGGCAGCACCGACTGCACCGGCAAGAAAGGCGACGACCTGTTCCTGCGTGTGCCGGTCGGCACCACCGTGATCGACGCTTCCACCCAGGAAGTGATCGGTGACCTGGTCACCCCGGGCCAGAAGCTGATGGTCGCCCAGGGCGGCTGGCACGGCCTGGGTAACACCCGCTTCAAGTCCAGCACCAACCGTGCACCGCGCCAGACCACCCCGGGCAAGCCAGGTGACCAGCGTGACCTGAAGATGGAAATGAAAGTGCTGGCCGACGTCGGCCTGCTGGGCCTGCCGAACGCTGGCAAGAGCACCTTCATTCGCTCGGTTTCGGCCGCCAAGCCGAAAGTGGCCGACTACCCGTTCACCACCCTGGTGCCTAACCTGGGCGTGGTCAGCGTCGACCGCTGGAAGAGCTTCGTCATCGCCGACATTCCCGGCCTGATCGAAGGTGCTTCCGAAGGCGCCGGCCTGGGTATCCGCTTCCTCAAGCACCTGGCGCGTACCCGCGTGCTGCTGCATCTGGTGGACATGGCGCCGCTGGACGAAAGCAGCCCGGCCGATGCCGCCGAAGTCATCGTCAACGAGCTGACCCGCTTCAGCCCGTCGCTGGCCGAGCGTGAGCGCTGGCTGGTGCTGAACAAGGCCGACATGGTCATGGAAGACGAGCGCGACGAGCGGGTCAAGGAAGTGGTCGAGCGCCTGCAGTGGGAAGGCCCGGTCTACGTGATTTCGGCCATCTCCAAGCAGGGCACCGAAAAGCTCAGCCACGACCTGATGCGCTACCTCGAAGACCGCGCCGATCGCCTGGCCAACGACCCGGCCTACGCCGAAGAGCTGGCCGACCTCGACCAGCGTATCGAAGACGAAGCCCGTGCCCAGCTGCAGGCCCTGGACGACGCCCGTACCCTGCGCCGTACCGGCGTCAAGAGCGTGCACGACATCGGCGACGATGACGGTTGGGACGATGATTTCGAGGACGACGAAGACGGCCCGGAAATCATTTACGTGCGCGACTGACCGGTTGCAGTACACTAAACGCCGCTCTTTGGAGCGGCGTTTTTGTATCCACGGTATCTACAGATTCGACATAGGTTGGAAGAAGATGCGAAGCAAGGTGACGGGCGCCAAGCGCTGGGTCGTGAAGATTGGCAGTGCTCTGCTGACCGCCGATGGCAAAGGCCTCGACCGCGGTGCCATGGCCGTTTGGGTCGAGCAGATGGTCGCGCTGCGTGAGGCAGGCGTGGAGTTGGTACTGGTCTCCTCCGGGGCCGTGGCTGCCGGCATGAGCCAGCTGGGCTGGACGTCGCGACCGAGTGCGATGAACGAGCTGCAGGCGGCTGCCTCGATCGGCCAGATGCGCCTGGTGCAGGCCTGGGAGTCGAGCTTCGGCGAGCACGGCAAGCACACCGCGCAGATCCTGCTGACCCATGACGACCTGTCCGACCGCAAGCGCTACCTGAACGCCCGCAGCACCCTGCGCACGCTGGTCGACCTGGGCGTGGTGCCGGTGATCAACGAAAACGATACCGTGGTTACCGACGAGATCCGCTTCGGCGACAACGACACCCTGGCGGCGCTGGTGGCCAACCTGGTCGAGGCTGACCTGCTGGTGATCCTCACCGACCGCGATGGCATGTTCGATGCCGACCCGCGCAACAACCCCGACGCCCAGCTGATCTACGAGGCCCGCGCCGACGACCCGGCACTGGACGCCGTGGCCGGCGGTACCGGTGGCGCCCTGGGCCGTGGCGGCATGCAGACCAAGCTGCGCGCCGCGCGCCTGGCAGCCCGTTCCGGTGCCCATACCATCATCATCGGTGGCCGCATCGAGCGCGTGCTGGATCGCCTCAAGGCTGGCGAGCGTCTGGGTACCTTGCTGTCGCCCGAGCGCGGCATGCTTGCCGCGCGCAAGCAGTGGCTGGCCGGCCACCTGCAGACCCGTGGCACCCTGGTGCTGGACGCCGGTGCCGTGCAGGCGCTGCGCCAGGCCAACAAGAGCCTGCTGCCGGTTGGCGTGAAAACCGTGCAGGGCAGCTTCCGCCGTGGCGAGATGGTGGTGTGCGTCGGCCCGGACGGCCATGAAGTGGCGCGCGGCCTGGCCAACTACAGCGCCCTGGAGGCGCAGAAGATCATTGGCCAGCCGTCGGATGCCATCGAAAGCATCCTGGGCTATATCGCGGAGCCTGAGCTGGTGCACCGCGACAACCTGGTTCTGGTCTGAGGGCGCGCACGTGCTGAAAAGGATGATTGCCGTGGCGGCACTGGCGTTGCCGATGCTGGCCGGGGCCGAGGAAATCGGCCAGGTGTCCACCGTGTTCAAGTTCCTCGGGCCGAATGACCGTATTGTGGTCGAGGCGTTCGACGACCCCAAGGTCGAGGGCGTGACCTGCTACCTGTCGCGTGCCAAGACTGGCGGCGTGAAGGGTGGGTTGGGGTTGGCGGAGGACCGGGCGGAGGCATCGATTGCCTGTCGCCAGGTCGGGCCGATCAGCTTCAAGGGTGAGCTGAAGGATGGCGAGGAAGTGTTCAAGGAACGCACCTCGCTGGTGTTCAAGACCATGCAGGTGGTGCGCTTCCTGGACAAGAAGCGCAATACGCTGGTGTACCTGGTGTACAGCGACCGCATGATCGAAGGCAGCCCGCAGAATGCGGTGACCGCGATTCCGATTCTGCCTTGGGCTCATTGATAGCCTGGTAGATCCTGGGAGGCCTTCGGCCTCCATCGCCGGCAAGCCAGCTCCCACAGGTACATTGCAGGCCTCGGGGCTTGTGCAATGCCTGGGGGAGCTGGCTTGCCGGCGAAAGGGCCGAAACGCGGCCCCAATTACCTCAGGCCAA